>NZ_JBEOVM010000041.1:0-51702 GCF_040295505.1 Streptomyces sp. NPDC002790
TGTTTGTCTCGGCCCCCGGTGCCCCCCCTGGTCGGCGCACCCCCCAGCTCCCGGGGGGCGCCCCCCCGGCCTGGGGGGGGGCCCCGGCCCTTGGATCCGGCTGAAGCGTCAGTCGTTGCCGTTGCCCGGCGTCGGCGTCGTCTTCTGGATCTGCAGCAGGAACTCCGCGTTGGACTTCGTCTGCTTCATCTTGTCGAGCAGCAGCTCGATCGCCTGCTGCTGGTCGAGCGCGTGCAGCACGCGGCGCAGCTTCCAGGTGATCGCCAGCTCGTCGCTGCCGAGCAGGATCTCTTCCTTACGGGTACCGGACGCGTCCACGTCCACCGCCGGGAAGATGCGCTTGTCCGCGAGCTTGCGGTCGAGCTTGAGCTCGGCGTTGCCGGTGCCCTTGAACTCCTCGAAGATGACCTCGTCCATGCGGGACCCGGTGTCCACCAGGGCGGTGGCGAGGATGGTCAGCGAGCCGCCGTCCTCGATGTTGCGGGCCGCACCGAAGAAGCGCTTCGGCGGGTACAGGGCGGTCGAGTCGACACCACCGGACAGGATGCGGCCGGAGGCCGGCGCCGCGAGGTTGTACGCACGGCCCAGACGCGTGATCGAGTCGAGCAGCACGACGACGTCGTGACCCAGCTCCACGAGGCGCTTGGCGCGCTCGATGGCGAGCTCCGCGACCGTGGTGTGGTCCTCGGCCGGACGGTCGAAGGTCGAGGAGATGACCTCGCCCTTCACCGACCGCTGCATGTCGGTGACCTCTTCCGGACGCTCGTCGACGAGGACGACCATCAGGTGGCACTCGGGGTTGTTGATGGTGATCGCGTTGGCGATCGCCTGCAGGATCATGGTCTTGCCGGTCTTCGGCGGGGCCACGATCAGACCGCGCTGGCCCTTGCCGATCGGCGCGACGAGGTCGATGATCCGCGTCGTCAGCACACCCGGGTCCGTCTCCAGGCGGAGGCGGTCCTGCGGGTAGAGGGGCGTCAGCTTGTTGAACTCCGGGCGCCCGCGGCCGGATTCGGCCGCCATGCCGTTCGCCGAGTCGAGGCGGACGAGCGCGTTGAACTTCTCGCGGCGCTCGCCGTCCTTGGGCTGACGCACGGCACCGGTGACGTGGTCGCCCTTGCGCAGGCCGTTCTTGCGGACCTGGGCCAGGGAGACGTAGACGTCGTTGGGACCCGGCAGGTAGCCCGACGTACGGATGAAGGCGTAGTTGTCGAGGATGTCGAGGATGCCCGCGACGGGGATCAGGACGTCGTCCTCGGAGATCTGCGGCTCGTTGCCGAAGCCCTGCTCGTCACGCCCGCGACGCCCACGGCGGTCGCGGTACCGGCCCCGGCGCCCGCGGCGGCCGCTGCCGTCGTCGTCGTAGCCGTCGTCCTGCTGGTTGTTGCGGCCGCCGCCCTGCTGGTTGCCGCGGCCACCACCCTGCTGGTTGCCGCCCTGGTCGTCGCCCTTGCCGCCGCGGCGGTCGCGGTCACCGCGGTCGCGGTCGCGTCCACCACGGCCACCCTGGCGGTCGCCGCCCTGGCGCTCGCCCTGACGGTCACGGCGGTCGCGACGACCCTCGTGGTTGCCGTCCTGGCCGCCGTCGCCCTTGTTGCCGTCGCCGCCGTCCTGACGCTCCTGCTTGTCCTGACGGTCCTGCTGGCGGTCCTGCTTGTCCTGCCGCGTGTCGGCCTTGGCCTCGGCGGTGGCCGTCTCGGGGCTGCCCGCCTCGGACGTGGCACGGCGGCGACGACGCTCACCGGCCGGCTGCTCGTCACTGGCACCCTGGCCGGGGATCTCGATCTGCTGCTGGTCGGTGGCCTTCTTCGCCTTGGCGTCGGCCGACTCGGCCTTGTCCGCCTTGGCGGCCGACTTCGCGGGCGCGGCGTCGGCCGCGGCCTCCTCGCCTGTGCGGGCCTTCGAGGTGGCCCGCCGCTTCGGCTTCGTCTCGGCGGCGTCGGCGCTCTTGGCGGGGGCGGCCTGTGCGTTGCCTCCCCCGGACTGCGCCTCCTTGATGACCTCGATCAACTGGCTCTTGCGCATACGCGCGGTGCCCTTGATTCCGAGGCCCGATGCGACCTGCTGCAGCTCGGCCAGCACCATGCCGTCAAGGCCGGTACCGCGGCGCCGCCGGGAGCCGGCGGGCGCGGCAGAGGCGTCCGCAGAGGACGCGGCGGGCGCGGCAGCAGAGCTGTCGGCAGTCACGCCCATCAGATCGGTGGTGTCGCTCACGAAGGGTCCTTCCCTGGAGCGGACGTCGGCCTGTCTGGCTCGGCGACCGGTTGTGCTGTCCGGCGAAGGTCCTGCCTGTACGGACCGTGCCGGGGCGGTTGTCCGCCGAAGAGGCGGAAGATTCGGTGGTGACGGCGTTGGCCGATTCCGCGGGTGCACTGGATTTCTGTGTCACGCGGCTCGGTCACGCCGGTTCCGGAGCGTGCTCGCCACTCTTCAGTGCCACATCTCGACATGCGAGAACGATGCACAGAATCGCTGGGGAGGCTCCCGGAAGAATGGTTGTCCCTGACGGGGACACACAGCACCTCGCCATGGTAGGGCCGGGTGCAGACTTGAGGTTAACACTACCGGATCCAACAAACATTCCCCCTCTCGTAATCCGGCAACCGGATGTCAGGAGCCAAGCGGCAGCACGCTCGCTCCGTCGACATCGAGGTCAAGGCGGTTCGCCGCCCAGCCCTCCCCGGCCAGCCGGGCGACCTTGTCGGCCGTTTCTTCCTCCACCAGAGCGAGGACCGTCGGCCCCGCTCCGGAGATCATCGCGGGCACCCCGTCGGCCCGCAGCCGCTCCACAAGGGCGGCGCTCTCCGGCATCGCCGGCGCCCGGTACTCCTGGTGAAGACGGTCCTCCGTGGCCGGGAGCAGCAGCTCGGGGCGCCTGGTCAGGGCCTCTACGAGCAGGGCCGCCCGGCCCGCGTTGGCCGCGGCGTCCACGTGCGGGACGGTGCGCGGCAGGAGTCCTCGGGCCATTTCGGTGAGGACCGGCTTTCCGGGGACGAACACCACCGGAACGATGGAACCGGCCGCGTCGAGACGGATCGCCCGGCCCGCTCCGGTCTCGGTCCACGCGATGGTGAAGCCACCGAGCAGGCAGGGGGCCACGTTGTCGGGGTGGCCCTCGATCTCGGTGGCGAGTTCGAGCAGTGCGGCGTCGTCGAGCACGGCGGCGCCGCCTATGGTCACGGCGCGCGCGGCGACCACGGCCGACACGATCGCGGCGGACGAGGAGCCCAGGCCGCGGCCGTGCGGGATGCGGTTGGCGCAGACGATCTCCAGGCCGCGCGGCTGTCCACCGAGGGCGTCGAAGGCCGTGCGCAGGGACCGTACGAGAAGGTGCGACTCGTCGCGGGGCAGGGTCTCGGAGCCCTCACCGGCGATGTCGATGTTCAGCCCGGAGTCGGCGACCCTGACGACCACGTCGTCGTAGAGCCCCAGCGACAGACCGAGGCTGTCGAAGCCCGGGCCGAGATTGGCGCTGGTGGCGGGGACGCGCACCCTGACGGCGGCGGCGCGGAACGCGGGACCGGCCATCGCTCGATGACTCTCCTTGAGCTGCGGGATGTTTCGAGAACTTCCGAAGGATGCTTTGACCGACGAGATCGACGAGATCTTCGACAGTCGAGGTTTTCGAGAACTTCCGATACTTCCGATGTTTTTGATGCGTAGGTCGACACCCGGGCCGCGATGGACAAAACAGCGGCGGCACCACGGCATATGCGGTGGGCGGGTTCGCTACAGCCTATCGAAGGAAGGTTCCGTGGCGACATAGGGCGCACAGGAGGCGCACGATGCGTGTCGTAAGCCCCCTGTGCACCCCCTGTACTGAAAAGCCCAGTTGACGAGGTGTCAGCGTCGCCCGGAGAAGCCGCCCGGAGAAGCGGTACGGCTCAGGCGAGACCGAGACGCTCGGCGGCCGCTGCGGCGTCGACCGGGACGGTGACCGGCTGCGGGGCTCCGGCGACGGCCCAGTCCGGGTCCTTCAGACCGTTGCCCGTGACGGTGCAGACGATCCTCTGGCCGGGGTCGACCTTGCCCTGCTCGGCGGCCTTAAGCAGGCCGGCGACGGACGCGGCCGACGCGGGCTCGACGAAGACACCCTCCTGGGACGCCAACAGCTTGTAGGCGCGCAGGATCTCACGGTCCGTCACCTCGTCGATGAAGCCGCCGGACTCCTCACGCGCATCGAGCGCGTACTGCCACGACGCCGGGTTCCCGATACGGATCGCGGTCGCGATCGTCGAGGGGTCCTTGACGACCTCGCCGCGCACGATCGGCGCGGAGCCGGAGGCCTGGAACCCCCACATGCGCGGCGTACGGGACGACACCGAGTCGGCGGCATACTCCTTGTAGCCCTTCCAGTAGGCCGTGATGTTGCCGGCGTTGCCGACCGGGAGGACATGGATGTCCGGCGCGTCGCCGAGCGCGTCCACGATCTCGAACGAGGCCGTCTTCTGGCCCTCGATGCGGTACGGGTTCACCGAGTTCACCAGCGCCACCGGGTAGTTCTCGGAGAGGCTGCGGGCGAGGTTCAGGCAGTCGTCGAAGTTGCCGTCGACCTGGAGGATCTTCGAGCCGTAGACGAGCGCCTGGCCCATCTTGCCGAGCGCGATCTTGCCCTGCGGCACGAGGACGGCGCAGACCATGCCGGCCCGCACCGCGTAAGCGGCGGCGGAGGCCGAGGTGTTGCCGGTGGAGGCGCAGATGACGGCCTGCGCACCCTCCTCCTTGGCCTTCGTGATGGCCATGGTCATGCCGCGGTCCTTGAACGAACCGGTCGGGTTGGCGCCCTCGACCTTCAGGTGCACCTCACAGCCGGTGCGCTCGGAGAGCAGCCGCGCCGGCACGAGCGGCGTACCGCCCTCGCGCAGTGTCACGACCGGCGTGGTGTCGGTCACCGGGAGCCGGTCCCGGTACTCCTCGATGATGCCGCGCCACTGGTGGGTCATTCCGGTCATCCCTGCTACTCCCCTTCAACACGCATGATGCTGGCGACACCGCGCACGGTGTCGAGCTGACGCAGCGCGTCCACGGTCCCGGTGAGGGCCGCGTCGGCCGCGCGGTGGGTGACGACGACGAGGGAGGCCTCGCCGTCCTTCCCCGACTGGCGCACGGTGTCGATGGAGACACCGTGCTCGGCGAAGACCGTCGCCACCTGCGCGAGAACGCCGGGCTTGTCGGCCACGTCGAGGCTGATGTGGTACCGCGTCACGACATCGCCCATCGGCGAGACGGGCAGCTGTGTGTACGCGGACTGGCCGGGTCCCGTCGCGCCGTTGAGGCGGTTGCGGCAGACGGCGACGAGGTCGCCGAGTACGGCGGACGCGGTCGGCGAACCGCCCGCGCCGGGCCCGTAGAACATGAGCTGCCCGGCGGCCTCGGCCTCGACGAAGACGGCGTTGTACGCGCCGCGCACGGAGGCCAGCGGGTGGGACAGCGGGATCATCGCCGGGTGCACGCGGGCGGTGACGGACTGCCCGTCGGCGGCCCGCTCACAGATGGCGAGCAGCTTGATGGTGCAGCCCATCTCCTTCGCGGAAGCGAAGTCGGCGGCGGTCACCTCGGTCATGCCCTCGCGGTACACGTCGTCGAGCCGGACGCGGGTGTGGAAGGCGATCCCGGCGAGGATGGCGGCCTTGGCGGCGGCGTCGAAGCCCTCGACGTCGGCCGTCGGGTCGGCTTCGGCGTACCCGAGGGCGGTGGCCTCGTCGAGCGCCTCCTGGTAACCGGCGCCGGTCGTGTCCATCGCGTCGAGGATGAAGTTCGTCGTGCCGTTCACGATGCCGAGGACACGGTTGACCTTGTCGCCCGCGAGGGACTCCCTGAGTGGCCTGACCAGCGGGATCGCGCCTGCGACCGCGGCCTCGTAGTAGAGGTCCTCGCCGTGGTCCACGGCGGCGGCGTGCAGGGCCTCGCCGTCCTGGGCGACGAGCGCCTTGTTGGCGGAGACGACGGAGGCGCCGTGCTCGAAGGCGGTGGTGATGAGCGTGCGCGCGGGCTCGATGCCGCCGATGACCTCGACGACCACGTCGATGTCGCCGCGTTTCACGAGCGCCGTGGCGTCGGTGGTCACCAGCGCGGGATCGATTCCCTCGCGCACACGGGAGGGCCGCCGCACGGCCACACCCGCGAGTTCGACGGGGGCACCGATCCGGGCGGCGAGGTCATCGGCGTGCGTCGTCATGATGCGCGCCACCTCTGAGCCGACAACCCCACAGCCCAGCAGCGCCACCTTCAGCGGACGCGTACGCATCATGCGACCTCGTTTCCTTCTACGTACTTACTCAGGTACTTCTACGGTGGGTCCAGTCTCGCCCACCGGACCGGGGTTTCAGCCCCGGGTCCGGATCGTGAGACGTAGATTTCATTTATCCGACGTCGAGGCGCAGGAGATCTTCCTCCGTCTCGCGCCGGACGATCACCCGGGCCTCGCCGTCGCGCACGGCGACGACGGGCGGGCGAAGCGCGTGGTTGTAGTTGCTGGCCATGGAGCGGCAGTACGCGCCGGTGGCCGGCACGGCGATCAGATCACCGGCCGCGACATCCGCGGGCAGGAACGCGTCCTTCACGACAATGTCGCCACTCTCACAGTGCTTGCCGACGACGCGGACGAGCATGGGCGCGGCGTCGGAGCGGCGGGAGACGAGGGCGACGGTGTACTCGGCGTCGTAGAGGGCGGTACGAATGTTGTCGGACATGCCGCCGTCGACGGAGACGTAGGTCCGCAGTCCTTCGAGCGGCTTGACGGTGCCGACGGTGTAGAGCGTGAAGGCGGTCGGGCCGACGATGGCGCGCCCCGGCTCGACGGAGATACGGGGGGTACGGAGGTTCGCCGCCTCGCACTCACGGCCGACGATCTCGTTCAGCGCCTTGGCGATCTCGTGCGGCTCGCGGGGGTCGTCGTCGCTGGTGTACGCGATGCCGAGGCCGCCGCCGAGGTCGATCTCGGGGAGTTCGACCCCGTGCTCGTCACGCACCTCGGCGAGCAGCCCGACGACCCGGCGGGCGGCGACCTCGAAGCCGGCCATGTCGAAGATCTGCGAGCCGATGTGCGAGTGGATGCCGATGAGCTCGATGCCGTCCAGCTTGAGGGCGCGGCGCACGGCCTCCGCCGCCTGCCCGTCGGCGAGGGCGATGCCGAACTTCTGGTCCTCGTGCGCGGTGGCGATGAACTCGTGGGTGTGGGCCTCGACGCCCACCGTGACGCGGATCTGCACGCGCTGCCGCTTGCCGAGGCCGTCGGCGATGTGGGCGACGCGCGCGATCTCCTGGAAGGAGTCGAGCACGATGCGACCGACGCCCACCTGGACCGCGCGGCTGATCTCTTCCTCGGTCTTGTTGTTGCCGTGGAAGGCGATGCGCTCGGCGGGCATGCCGGCGGAGAGCGCGGTCGCGAGCTCGCCCCCGGAGCACACGTCCAGGTTCAGCCCCTCCTCGTCCAGCCAGCGCACGACGGCCCGCGACAGGAACGCCTTGCCGGCGTAGAAGACATCGGCGTCGGGGCCGAAGGCGTCGCGCCAGGCGGCGCAGCGGGCGCGGAAGTCGGCCTCGTCGAGGAAGTATGCCGGGGTGCCGAACTCCTCGGCGAGCCGGGCGACTTCGATGCCGCCGACGGTGACGCCGCCGTCAGCGGTGCGGGCCACGGTCTGCGCCCACACCTTCGGGTCGAGGGCGTTGAGGTCGTCGGCGGGGGCGGTGTAGTGGCCCTCGGGCAGGACGTCGGCGTGCCGGGGACCGGCGGGGTGGGCGGAACGGCTCATGGCTGCAATGGCTCTCTTCGTCTACTTCTGTGTCACAGATGTTCGGGTGCGTCGATGCCGAGCAGGGTCAGGCCGCCTGCGAGCACCGTCCCGACGGCTTCGGCGAGCGCGAGCCGGGCACGGTGGGCGGCCGAGGGTTTCTCCTCGCCTTGCGGCAGTACGACCGGATGAAACGAGGCCATGAAGGTGCCGGCGACGCCGACGAGGTGCCGGGCGAGCCGGTCGGGCGCGTGCTGCTCGGCAGCGGCGCGGAGGATCCGCGGGTGGTCGGCGAGCGCGGCGAGGAGGTCTTCCTGACCGGGTACGTCGCCGGTGGCGGCGGTGAGGCCGAGGTCCGCGGCGTTGCGGGTCAGGGCGTGGGTGCGGGCGTGGGCGTACCGGACGCGGAAGAGCGGGTTGGTCTCGCGCTGGGCGAGGTGCTCGGCGCCCCCTTCTTCCTCGGCGCCGATCCGGGGCCGGTCGTGGCCCGCGGGGTGGAGCAGGGCCCAGCGGGCGGCGTCGCGGCCGAGCGGCAGGGGGTCGGCGGGGGCGGGCACGGGGCGGACGTCCACATCACGGGGGGCGCTGCCGACCGTGTCGACCTCGACGCCGAGGACGTCGACCCACTCGGGCCGGGGGTGGCCCGCACAGCTGGTCCGTACGAGGGCGCCCTGGGAGCGCAGGAGGCGGGCGACGGAGTCCATGACGACGAGGGCGCGGACGTCACCGGGGGCGTGCAGCCGCAGGACCTCGCCGGTGGGGCCCTCGGCGTGCCCGTACCGGGGCCCTTCCCGCTGGATCCGCGCGACGAGTTCGCCGGGCGCGGCCTCGTGGAGGCTGAGGTTCAGGAAACCGGGCCCGGTGACGACGACGTCCGCGATACCGGGGCTCTCCCCGAGCCGACGGGACAGGATCTCGGCCACCTGGCGCGGAGTCCTGCCGGCGTCGCGGGCGAGCTGCAGCGCGACGTTCGTGGCGTAGTCGCCCTGCCCGCCGGGCCGCGGCCGCTCGACCACGACCTGCCGCTCCGCCGCGCACACGGCAGCGTCGAGCTCACCGTCGTCGACCGCGCGGCGGACGGCGCGCAGGACGGTGCGGGAGAGCTCGGCGGGTGTCACGGGACAAGCGTATGGGAGGAGGGGGGTGGGTAAGCGACCCGGTTTCCCGGAGGGTCTCGGGATGCGGACGGGGAGCCGGGGTGGCAGGGGCCGCCGGAGTCGCTCAGGCGTCGGCGGTGCGGGTGGCCTGCTCGGCATCGTCGGGGGCGCTCACGGCGCGTGCGGTGCTCGCCCGGGAGGCACCGGCGGAACCCGCCCCCGGGCGTCCCTGCTCACTCAACTGCCCTACCAGGCGCACCAGTTCACTGGGATCGAAGGGCTTCGCGAGGAATGCGTCGATGCCGACATCGAGCCCGCTCTCGACCTCGTACTGGGTGCAGGCGCTGACGACGACGATGGGCAGCGAACGCGTACGGGCGTCCGCCCGCAGCCGGGCGGCGGTGCGCAGCCCGTCGAGCCGGGGCATGACGACGTCCAGCGTGACGACATCGGGTCGCACCTGATCGATCACGTCCAAACATTCGGCACCATCGGCCGCGGTCACGACCTCGAAGCCCTCCAGCTCGAGATTGACCCTGATCAGCTGCCGAATCACCTTGTTGTCGTCCACGACAAGGACTCGGCCGGACGCGCCTGGCACAACTCGAGAGTAGGTCGACCCCGGCCACCGCGTCCGGGTTTTCCCCACTTCCGCCCCGTACAGGCGACCCGGACCACGCGGCCCCCAGCCCGATAACCCGTTCCTGAGGACCGCAAAGGAGCTGGTAGGGTTCTACCCGTCGCCACACACAGTGCGGCGCACGCCCCCGTAGCTCAGGGGATAGAGCATCGGCCTCCGGAGCCGTGTGCGCAGGTTCGAATCCTGCCGGGGGCACCGCAGTTCAGGTGCCACTTAGACCCTCTGATCAGGCCATACGCCAGATCAGAGGGTCTGCTGCTATGTGCAGCCAAGTGCCAGCGGAAGCAGCCCTATGACAGCCTTCGCGGGACATACGCGGGACCGGACACTGCGCTACGTATTGGAACAACCCGGATATAACAAACGCCCCGAGGCGGAAGCCTCGGGGCGTCACGTGTGATCATGATCACATGTATTCAAGAAAGAAATCGTCGATTCGCTTGTTGGCGATGATGTGCCGGCCGTGTAGGCACTTGGCATACCGGGATAGCAGTACCTCCACGGTGTTGCCCGCACGCGCAGCCACTTCCGTCGGATCCAGCCCCGCATTCAGCCACGTGGAAAGCGCAGAGTGTCGTAGGTCATACGGCCGATCGGCGAGCGGACTCTTGACAAGCTCGGGGGGAAGACCAAACTCCCGCGCTTCACTCCAAACCCGGGAGTAAGTGGACGCACCCACCAAACCCCCACGCTCGTTGAAGAACAGTCGACCGTCATCAGCAGTCCCGAAGGTGTCGATGCCGTCACGCCAGATGGCGACGAGCTGCGGCGGAAGCGGGGTGGGCCGGACTTCCTCGGGCTCACGGTTCTTCAGGCCGCGATCATCGTGAACCGCACCAGTCTTCGTCCATTTCTTGCCCGCCGCCGGCCGAGTTCGGTGCAGGTTCGCGAGGCCCCAGCCCTTTTCGGGAAGGTGGCAGTCCTGCAGCGTCACACCGACCGTCTCGGCTGGGCGCATTCCCGCGTAATACATGCCCGCGAACATTCCAACCAGTCGGCGGCCTCGCGCCCGGTGGTATCCGCCGACGTACGAGACGGATCCGAGTAGATTCGCCGCCTGCTTCGGGTTGCATACAACGCGCGGGTCGACTTCCACGACCTTGGAAGGCTTTTGCCAGGCCACCCTATTCGTGGGAACTTCATCGAACTCGCCCAGCTCCGTGGCGTACCGCAAAGCATTTACGAAGGTCTTTCGCTTACGCCTAACCGTCTCACCGGCAGCAGCTTGTCCGTCGAGTTTCAGCTTCAAGGCGTCCAAAACCGTCCGCATGACGGCTGGATCGTTCAGGTCACTCAGTGGAGGCGTGTTGCGTTCTACCCAGTCGAGCGCAGCCCTGGCCTCCGGCGGAAGGTCGCGGTCACCCGGCCCCGGCAGGAGGAACGCCCAGTCGCGCAGTGCACGGTGGAGCGCCTGCTCCGAAGGGCGTCCGGGACGCTGCGGCATAAGCGCCTTGGTCACCCAGGTGAGGCCCTCGCTGATCTCGTCCCGATAGTTAGGCGAGGCGTGCGGCCATTTCATGCGGGTGTAGTCGAGGGCGAAGCCGTACCAGGTTCGGGCAGCAGCCTTCTCCTCCATCGAGGGCGGGAAACCCGTCTCGGTGTCGAATTGCTCCCCCTGCTCTTGCGCCATGAGCAGTTTAGCGCGCAGCTTGTTGGCGAGCCCCACCGTTCGCCGGGAACGCGAGACTTCACGTCCAGCGACAACCCACCGAACCTCGTAGGTGTCCTTGCCTCGACGGGTTTTCTTACGGACGTCCCATATTCGAACGTCGGTCGTTTTCAAGCCACTTCCTCTCTTTCTTGCAGCCATGCCACGAAAACGCTGCGCCAGACCCGCAGTTCACCATTGGGCAGCTTAAGCACGGATGGGCCCGTTCCCAGTTCGCGCCATCGGTAAAAAGTGCGGCGCGACGTCCCTTTTAGCTCGGCTAGCACTTCGGGGACAGTCATCAGTTCATCTCGCCTATCGCCGACTCTCATACAGCCACCTCGGCGAAGGTGCATCGCAATACGCCTCGCAAACGCCGGATGATCGCAGCGGGTTGCAAAGGGATCTCAATCGACCTCACGCCGAAAGACCCTTGTTTCAGGGCATGGCTGATCACGGAAGGGTGCACGCGGGGTTCCTTATAGGCGAACTGGACATCGCTGGGGCGCAGGATCCAGCGAACTGGGGACGGCTCTTCCTTTCGGGTTCGTCTTACATTCCCCAGGGAGTAGCCGATCCCGATCTGGGGCACGTCGAATTGCTGTCGCACCGGTCCACCGCCAAGCAGCCGATACGAACAACATCAATGCTCCAGACGATCCCCGGTTTCGGTAACCGGGGATCGTGGCCTATAGTCCGCCGCGCAACCGAGGGCTACGAGGTGAGCCGGTAGGACTTGAGCGCGGGGTGCGCGTCATCTTCGACCAGTACCACGAGCCCGTTCTCGGTAAGTCGGCTGAGGTTGCGAGCCACGACGCGCTCGGGAGTGCCGACGGCTCGGGCGATGTCTCGGGCCTCCGTACCCGGGTGGGCCGCGATGTGCGCGAGCACCAACAGATCTTGGCGTTGTCCGCGCTGTACAAGGTCCTCTCCGAAAAGGCCGGCGGCGCAGACACAGAGGCACAGGGCTGTGGAGAGCGCTGCGTAGTCGGCGTTCGTCTGGGCGGTCCATGCGTTCATGGCGCCGAGCGCCAGGAGGATCGGAGCGGTGACGCGGGCCGATCGCAGAGCGGCTTTTAGCAGGAGGGCCTCCTTGCTAGGGACCAGGGCGTGAGACGGGAGACGAAAGCCGGCTCGGCGCGCAGGCAACCGCATCGGAAGGCGTCTCTGACCTGGTGCTTTCCGGGGAGGTTGTACGTTGACATGGTCTTCGGTGTGGTTCCAGTCCCTTGGGGCTCTTTCACGTCTGCCGTGGGCGAATCTGTCCTCGGGCCCGCAGGCAGGCGAGCCTCGGCTATCGCGGTGGGAGGAGGGAGCCAGCGCCTTCAGCGCGGAGCAACTGCTGCACCATGGGCGCTCTACCTGCCATAGGCGGGCTGTTCGACCAGACAGACCAGTGCTGGCAGAACGCGGATATGGACCCGGCTAGGACCTGGCCCCGGACACTTCGACGCTCTTCAGCCCACCGCGGTCCAATGCCAGGGCCGACGCCCTTGGCGACCTCTTACGCAATCAATCCGATACTGGGCCTGATCAAGCGCTTCGGGATCTTGGTCCGCAGCCTGCATCCCAAACGTCACTAGCCGCAGTTCCCGAATGCCCCGCAAGATCGGATACCCGGCCCAGGCCCGTACGTCGTAGCCGTACCGCTCGCTGTAGTCCGCGTACTGAGTGGCGGACAGCGTGCCGAAGGTGTCGAAGGCGACCGCGGTTGAGGTCAGGTCCCATTCGGGCGGTCCGATCGACGTCCGCTCGAAGTCCAGGAGGAGGGCGCCCTGGTCGGTAACCGCGCAGTTGCCGCCCCACGCGTCCCCATGGATCACGCAGTGCGGCAGTCCCGGCGGAAGCTGGGCCCACTGCTCCTTCAGTTCGTCGAGGCGACCCAGAAGCCACGTCCTATCGTCTTCGGTCGCGCAGCGCGCAGCGCTGATTCGCTCGGCGACGCGAACGAACGGCTGTACCTGTCCAACGGGAAACGGCGGTCGGCGCAGTTGGTGCATCCGTCGCAGGAGCGGCGCCAGTTCGGCCTCGGTGCCCTGCCTATGAGGGGGGAGGAGTTCCCAGAACGTCGCCGCACGCCCACGGGCGTGGACGGGCTGATCTCTGGACACCGGCCGCACCGCAGGGACGTTGTTCTCGGCGAGCCATCGCGCCACTGCTACCTCGCGGGCGGCAACCTCGTCCTGGCCCGACCTGGAGATACGCACGACCACGTCGTTGGCGAGCCTCCACAGGTCGTTCTCGGCGAGACGGATGGGCTCAGCACCGTCAACGGGCAGGCCGGCAGCCGCAACCACCTCTTCGAGGACGGCGAAGGATTCCTTGGTGGGCGTCGTGGTCATGCGTTGACCGTGGTGGTGATCCTGCTCCGGAGTTCAGCCACGTCGGACCTGCGGGCGTACCGGGCGGAGGCACTCGCCAAATCATCCATATCGGTGACTGCGCGCTTTGACCGGAGCTTCCCGACCTCGTCCAAGGCCCGGTTCGCGATGACCACGGCCTGCTGGGGATCGCCCGAGACCATCGTCAGTGTGGCCAGCTTGGTACCCGACAGGGCGCGCGAGCGTACGTACGCGTCCGTATGGCCGTCGATCGCCGTCTCAAGTCGAGAGATTGCCAACTCGGGTGATCGTCCTGACATGAGCGCGATATCGAAAGCAGCATGACCAGTGTCCCCGTGGTGCTGCGCGTCGTCGTAGTAGGCCATCCACGGTAGGTCTTCGCCATCACGGGCTCGTCCGAAGGTCTTGTCGGACTGGTCGATCGCGGCCAACGCCTCATCCGGATTACGCATCTTCGCCCACGCTCGCGCCCTGGCGTTATGGAGCATGGACTGCTCCCGCGGCGTGAGGCGATCCGAGCGCAAAAGGCCACTCTCCGCGTACGTAAGTCCCTCGTCCGGCCGTCCACGCCAAATCTCGTGGCGCGCACGCCAGTTAAGTGCCGATGCGCGCAGATGCCAGTTGTTTCCCTGCTCAGCGCACCAGGTACCAAACCGCAGCAGCTCGGTCGCGTCGTCGTGGGCGTAGGCGTCGAAAGCGCTCGCGCCCATGACGACGGAAAGGCGCCCGACAGCGGTATAGAGGGCGTCTTTGAGGTCGGTCGGGTACTTCGTAGCCAGCAGCCCCTTGGCCCAGATGAACAGCCCCATGGAGGAGCTGCCAACGATTCCTCCGCCTCCGTAGAGGTTGTCCCAGCCGGCGAGGGTGTCCGCCGCCGTCAGAACCTGGCGGATGTCCTCGGGGCGGACGCTCTTGGGGAGTGCGTTTGGTCCGGACGACGGGAGCAGATCCACGAACGCGGTCGGGGCGAGGGCGGCTACTCCACCCAGGGAGAAGAAGGCGCGGCGCTCCATGTCTGACTGGCTCCGTTCCGAATGCACAGGTGGGTTCAGTCCCAGCATGCCTTTCATCCGGGCTTCGGCGGCACCCTGATCGGCTTCGCTAGCAACTTTGTCCGCATGCGCAGCCTCCTTGACTGCTTCCTCCTCAACGAGTCGCCATAACCGCGTGAGGGCGCCTCCGGCCTCAACGGCGTCATCGAGGAGACTGGCGAGAGCACGATCGCACTCGCGCTCACACTTCTCGATGCGCTCGATCATCGTGGCGCTGAGGTGCACCTTTCCGCCGACCTCGCGTGTCGACATCCCGCGCGTGTTACGCCAGTTGCGCAGTTCCTTGCCCCACCATGCACGAGCTGACGCCGTCTCATCCAGGGGCTTGGGCTTCTGTGCCATAGCTTCTCCTCCGGCGTCCTGATGCGGACAGCACTACTGCACATTGATTGTCCGCATCTCGGCTCTCGTTCACAGGACTTTTCCGAACCCGGCGACCTCAACCACCCACCAGACCGGAGGCGTTGACTGTCGCCTGAGCACGCTTAGGTGGCGCAAACACGACGGCCCGGCACCCACGACGAGGGCCGGGCCGCACAGCACCAGCGCTCCGTCACCTGAGTAGGGGTGACGTCGAGGAGCTAATGCACGTAGTGAATGTGGCCCACGCCGCCGGCGAGAATCCGGTGTGCGGACCGTTAGGACGCTTGGAGTCCCTGACGAACGTCAGCTGAGGCGTATTGGCTACTTCCACGCATTCATTGTCGGGTGAGGCGCTGTAACTGCTTTTGAACCATGTAATTTCCTGGGGCTGTTCGGCCACGGATTCTTTCCTCGCTACTTCTGATCTTGCTGGTGCCTCTTGCGGGCCTCGGCGATCAACTCTGCCGAAGAATCGGGGTCCAGTGCCTCTTCGCTGAGAAATGCACGAGCGTGCTCGTAGGCTGCCCGCGATCCTTCCTCTTCCAGAAAGAGGGAACCTACGGCGTTTTCGATGAAGATGACGTCGAGGGATGGATCAGGTCCGCCGTAGACGATGAAGCTAGTGAGCGTTGCGCTGTAGGCGCCAGAGCCGAACGGGAGGACTTGGATGGTGATGGTCGGCTCCGTTCGCCGGTCTAGCAGCAGGTCAAGCTGCTCGATCATGACTTCAGGGCCTCCGACGTTGCGCCGCAGCACGCTCTCATCGAGCACGCAGTGATAGGTCGGTGGCGTCGCACGTTCAAGGATCTGCTGGCGTTGCATTCGCATGTCCAGGAACTCCGTCACCTTTTCCGGCGTGAGGGTGTTACCTGGTGTCGATTTGATGGCGGCGGCGTAGCGCCTCGTCTGTAGAAGACCCGGCACCACTCCATTGGAAAGATGCCAGATCGATTTTGCTTCATTTTCAAGCGGCAGCAGCACCCTCATGGGGTCCGAGAGTTTTCCCGCGTAGGGAACCCACCACCCGTCCGTGACCTTGCTGTTCTGCGCCAGGTCGATCAGCTCTGCCGTTTCCTCTGGTGATGCGCCATACACCTCACAGAGCTGCTTAACCTGATTCCACCGCACATTTCCCTTGGCCTGCTCGTACCGGCTGACCGTCGCCTTCGACACGCCTGCCCGTCGGCCGGCTTCCTCAGCGGAAAGATCGGAATCCTTCCTCAACGCGAGCAGGCGAAAGCCGAGCTGACGACGTCGGGCTGTCGGGCCTGACTCAATCTCGCCGTTCAGTTCGGCGCTCTTCGACGCGTTCGTCATCCTGGCGGCTCCTCTTGGACGAGTGCGGCCAGTGTCCTGTCTGGCGCGTACCGACCACAAGGGACGTTACACGGCGGAACAGCGGCCGGGTTACGCCCGAGATGGCGCCCGGAAGGCTCATGCGGACACTTCCGCCGTGAGCGTTACATGGGGAGCGTTCCCGACCGCATACTCCAACTCGTACGAACAGCTGCGCAGTTGAGCAAGACCGCCTCGCGGCCCGCTCCAGGCTCCTGGACGGGCGACCGCGGGAGCGGCGCCACTTCACTCGCACCCCTGACGCCAAGCGCCCCCACGCACGTCACTTGGGAGACTGCCAATGAGCCCAGCAACAACTGCGCTTCTCAGTGCCGCTGCTGACCTGCGGCTGGACCCGATCCCCGGCTTTGCGGCTACCTTCCCCCCGTTCTCCTCGCGGGTCAGCGAGATGCGCCGCCGCACGGCCAGCCGGCTCCGGACGTGGAAGATCCCGCAACGAGACGCCGAGGACATCACACTCGCGGTGTCGGAACTCGTCACGAACTCGGTCGTCCACGGTAAGGGAGCGGTCTGCCTCGTCCTCCGTCAGGTCGCCGGCGAGATCCGCGTCGAGGTAACCGATGGAAACCCGCAGCCAGCCATGGCGAAGAACGCTGATCCGGAGGACACCTCGGGGCGCGGGATGTTCCTGGCCACACACTTTGCGCGGCGCGTTGAGGTCAGCGATGACGGCTACACCACCACCGCGATCTTCAGTCTCTCGGGACGTCAGCAATGAGGGGGCAAGGGAACGAAGTTACGTTGGTAAGAACCGCGTTCGTACAGCCGCGCGGTGTAAGAACCCCGTCCCTGCTGGGGGACATCCAGATCCCTCCCAAGGGCGCCACGGTCGGGCTCTTACGCCGCAGAGCGCTACGGCCGGTCCGCCGCGGCGCACCAGTACGCGGTGAGCATTTCACCTGGCCAAGCAGGCTGTCGGATAGGCCCGCGAGGGCCCATTTCCTGGAAGTAGGGGGCCAGGTCCAACACCGGCGTCCCGTCTACTGCGTCGAGGTCGGTCACCAACAAGTCCCGGCCTTCCACGCCCAGCAACCTCGGGTAGCTCACAGCCAGTTGGTTAGGTCGCCTGTGGTTTCGGTGCACGAAGGTTCCGGTCTGCGGCCACTGCGCGTTGCCCCGCGGGCTGCGAGCGTGGAGCTGTACGTCCTCGGGCTGAGCCAGGTGAAAGCGCCACGTCACCGTCAGGTGCGAGAACTCCCCAATGCCTTGCAGGGTTTCGAGGGGGTACGTTTCGTTGAGACGGATCACCGACTGAACCCCGGCCTGGTAATCGTCCTGAACGTGGGTGTGGCCACCAACGACCTTGGCGATTGTTTCGACCTGGTACGTCGTCACCGGTACTGCTTCCTCTCCTCGGGCGATCCTTTTGCACGCGCTGCCGTTCGGCATCTAGCGTCTGCGTCGCGGCCAGCCTATGTCGAGGAGCAAGCCGCGTGCCCGGCGGTCCAGTTCGGCGACATGGCGGCCTCCGCGTTGCCGAACGGGCGAGAGGTCGCTCTGAATGCGGACGATGACGTCACGCGCCCGGCCGGAGTGGACGCCCGTCATGGCGTCGAGTGCCTCGTTCCAGGTTGCGCACGCCTCGTCGAGGTTCCCTCGCTGCACTTGGACTGCACCGAGGTAGCCGAGCGTCACGCTGTGGGTGCGGGCGAATTGCTGGCGCCGGCGCGTGGCCACGCTGCGTTTGAAGTGGATTTCCGCGTCGAGGGGCTGGCCTATGTCCCGCAAGGCGCAGGCTGTCTCGTGGGCGAGGGAGGCTTCCTGGAAGAAGCCGACACGGGTGGGTGCCTCGGCGGTGTCGGCGCGGGACAAGTCGCGCTCCGCGCGGCTGATGGCAGCGAGGGTGCCAGGGCGGTCGCCGTCGGCCGCGAGTGCGCGGGCGTGGACGATCGCCAGCAGCGCCTTTTCGCGTGGGCTGGCCTGGCCGTAGCGGTCGCGGGACATCGAGGCATCGGCGAGGGCAAGCGCCCCGCGCGGGTGGCCCAGGTCGACGGCCTGGTGGGCGAGCGCGCGCAGAATGTGGCCGCCGAGCGATCCGTCGCCGGCCTCGGCCGCGATCCGGGCGCCGACGGTGAGGTAGCGCTGGGCGGTGCGGTGTTCGCCGGCGTCGAAGGCCATCCAGCCTGCAAGATAGGTCATCTCTGCGACTGCGGAGTACGTGTCCCGGCGAAGCGGGTCTGTGCGGAATCGACCTCCGAGCAGGGGCACCGCTTCGTCGAGCAGGTGGCTGGCGAGTGCTTTACGGCCCGAGGCGCCACCTCTCTGTTGGTCGCGTGCGGAGTAGTAGGCCGTGAGGTCGCGGATGTCTTCGACGTCGGCCGTGGTCACCGAGCGCGCGGAAGTCGGCCGGCGCTTGTTTGCGGCGCCGGGGGCGGCTGCCCACCACGCGGTGGCTGGCAGGGCGAGGCCGGCGGCGGAGTAGGCGGCGGTGGCCAGCAGTTTGCGTCGGTGCATGTCGAGGTCGTCGCTTCCCAACTCGGCCAAGGTGGTCTGGGGGTCGACGCTCCAGTCGGATCCGGTGTCGGTCGTGCCTGTCGGCTCTTCCTCCAGCCCGAGGTCAGCCAGGTTGAGGCGGCGGCCGAGCCTGCGGGACAGCGTCTCGCGCAGGATATGCGGCGCCCTCCCACTCGGCTTCGTGCCCAGGATCCACATCGAGATGTGCGAGCGGGAGATCGCCTCCAGCTCACGCGTCCCGCTCTCCGCAGCTACGCGGGCCACGGCGGCAGCGGCTTGCGGCTGGGACCAGCCTGCTTCGCGAATGAGCGCGGCGAGGGCGTCGTTGCGTTCACGGGCCATGGGGTGCCCCTCGGTTCCGAAATGATCTTTGGCGCCTTTGGCGGCCTTCGCGACCGTCGAGGCATACCCCGCGGGCGAGATTCACGGTTCGCTCAACGTAGCGGCCAGATCGCCGGGTTCGCACGCGGGACGTCGGCTCTACCTGACGATCCCGGCTCACTTTGGCTTGATCTGAACAGGAGTTGCGTCATGCGTCATTCGCTGGGTCTTCACCGAGACGGCAGCCAGCTCGTGGTCGGGCGCGCGTGCCGAGCAGACCTCGCCGAGTCGCCTCCGCGGGAGCGCGACCACGTGGTGGCCGCGACGGAGACCGTAACGCTGGTTCTGGGCGAAGAATCGCCCCTGCCCGAGAGTGCCTCCGACGTGGAAGACCTCGTTCGCCTTCTACGGGGGCACGTTGCCCAGTTGGCCACTCGGGCCGCTCCTGAGGAACCGGCTCTCCTGCGCGCCCAGCGACTCTGCGCCGACAGCATCCCCGAGGGCTACATGCCGAGCCGCGTGTACCTGGTCAAGCTCGCTGAAGCCACACAGGAACTGGCGGCTCACGTGAGAGGCGGCGGGTGCGGGCCGACCGTCGCGAAGGATGTACGGCGATGGCGCCGGCCGAAGGTCAATGTTCTGCGCGGGGTCGTTTTCGCTCTTGCCCTGACCTGCTTGGTCCTCGCCGCTTCGGTACCGCGCTCATGACGGCGACCGGTGCCCTCGTGCTTGTTCTGGTCCTCGGACCAATGGCCTGGCTGATGCTTCACGGCGAGAAGTGATCCATCTAGGAACAGCCAGCACGCGGCAACGCTCCCCCTCACCCCGGTGCCCACCTGGCTGAGCTCTGTCCCACGTTCCCGGCCGCCACGGCGGCCCTGAAGCCATCCCCGGATCCCCGGGGCCTATGGAGATCCACACGATGAATCGACTTCCGTGCATCGAGCAGTACGGCCTGATCGGCGATACACAGACGAGCGCCCACGTCTGTGACGACGGTTCGATCGACTGGCTGTGCCTGCCCCGATTCGACTCGCCGGCTGTACTGGCCGGCCTGCTCGGCACGCAGAAGCACGGCTCCTGGCAGATCGCCCCCGCGCGCTCGGCCGACAGGTCCGCCGAGGAAGTGGTCACCGAGCGCCGGTACCGAGGCGACTCTCTCGTTCTGGAGTCGGTCTGGCGCACCCCGACGGGGGCGGTCCGGGTACTCGACTTCATGCCGCCCCGCGACGGGGCGCCGCAGGTGATCCGGATGGTCGAGGGGATGACCGGCGAAGTGCAGATGGTGTCGGCCCTGCGCCCGCGGCCCGGTTACGGCAGGGTCAGCCCCTGGATCCACGACGTCGGCGGGCGCATGGTCGCGGAGGCCGGAGCGGACGCGCTGTGGCTCGACACCAGCGTGCAGCAAGTGGAGAAAGACGGGGCCATCGTCAGCGCCTTCGCGGTCGCCACTGGGCAGAGCGTGGCGTTCGTGCTCAGTTGGTGCCCCTCTCACGCCGCGGCACCTGACCTTCCCGACCCGCAGGCCGCGCTCGCCGAGACGCTCGGGTTCTGGGAGGACTGGACACGGGCGTGCACCTACGACGGGCCCTATCGCGAGCCCGTAGTCCGTTCGTTGATCGCACTGAAGGCGATGACGTACGGGCCGAGCGGCGGGATCGTTGCGGCGCCGACAACGTCGTTACCCGAGGAGATCGGAGGTGGCCGTAACTGGGACTACCGGTTCACCTGGCTGCGCGACGCCTCCACGACGCTGGCCGCGCTGCTGGGCACCGGGTATCGGCAGGAGGCGCGGGCCTGGCGACGCTGGCTGCTGCGGGCCGTGGCCGGCGATCCGGAGAACCTGCAGATCATGTACGGAATCACCGGGGAACGTGACCTGCGCGAGCGCGAGCTGCCCTGGCTTCCCGGGTACGAGGGGTCAGCCCCGGTGCGGGTCGGAAACGGAGCGGCGGACCAGCTCCAGCTCGACGTGTACGGCGAGGTGATCGAGACCCTGTACCTCGCGCATCAAAGTGGGGTCGGGCACTGCGCAGACACCGCAGTCCTGCACCAGCGACTCGTCGAGCACCTGATCCAGCGCTGGCAGGAGCCCGACGAGGGAATCTGGGAGATCCGCGGGGCACGTCGGCACTTCGTGCACTCCAAGGTCATGGCCTGGGTGGCCATCGACCGCACCATCCGCCTGATCGAAGCCGGCGCTCTCACCATCGAGCTGGGCCCTCTGGTCGAGTTGCGCGAGACGATCCATCACGAGGTGTGCACCAGGGGCTTTGACCCGGAGCGCAATACTTTCACGCAGTCCTACGGGTCGGCGGCTCTGGACGCGGCCACCCTGCTCATCCCCAGCACGGGCTTCCTGCCGCCCGACGACCCGCGCGTCATCGGCACCGTGGACGCGGTACGCCGGGAGCTGGCCACGCCGGACGGGCTGGTGCGCCGATACCCGACGATCGGTGACCGCGCCGGGGTCGACGGGCTGAAGGGCGACGAAGGCGCCTTCATCCTCTGCTCGTTCTGGTTGGTCGATGCCCTGGCCCTGACCGGCCGCCTTGAAGAGGCAGCCGACCTGTTCGAACGCCTTCTCACGCTGCGCAACGACCTCGGGCTCCTCGCCGAAGAGTACGACCCGGTACGAGGGCGCCAACTCGGTAACTTCCCACAGGCGTTCAGCCACATGGGGCTGATTCAGAGCGCCCGACTCCTGCATCGGCTCTTCACGCAGCGCTCCACTGTCTCTGGCACGGCCGCTGTTCCCGCGCCCCGGCCCGCATCGCGTAGGTCGCAGCCGGCCTGCTCGGACCGGACCTCGCAGCACGTCTAGCCCGCCCCCACCGACGAGGATGTTCATGTCTGACAGCGCGTTCCCGCCACGGCCACCAGCGACCGGTCACCGCAGACATCGGTACCCCCAGGTCGATGCCTTCACCTTGGGACCTATCCGTCGTGCCGTGATGCTCCCTCTCGTGCTCTTCGCGGCGTTGACGGGTGGCGCTCTGGGCGCCTGGCTGACGGCCACTGCGGCTCACGGCTGGATCGTGGTCGGGTTGGTCTGCGGGCTGGGTGGCGTCGCGGTGGTGGCGGCGCGAGGCGCGCGCAAGGCAGCCGGCGCCGTTTCGACGGCCGTGGAGGAGCGGCGGGCGGCCGAGCAGGCCGCGCTCACTAGGAATACGTCGGCCGTCGAGCACCAGCGTGTGGCTGAACTGGCCGCTGTCGCTGGGGACGCCGCGGCTGTCGAGAAGGTGGTGCTGTGGTCGGCGGACGAGCTGTGCCGGGGGGCCCGTCCGCCAATGCCCGAAGGCCCGATGGCTGCGCCGGCCGGTGCGAGGGCGGAGATCAGCAGGGCGCTTGGAGCGCTCCAGGTGCAGGCCGTCACGGCGCTGATCCGTGTGCACGACGAATCCCAGTCTGTCGTCCTCCTCCAGGTCTTGCGGCGCCTGGCCCAACGGGAACACTCCCTGGTCGGCAAGGCCCTGGAGGCGCTGGGACAGCTGGAGAAGCTGACGGACGACCCCGAGCTGCTGGACAAGATCTTCCAGATCGATCACCTCGTGACCCGGATGCGTCGTCAAGTCGAGAGCACGGCCGTGCTCGGCGGGCAGTCCTTGCGCAGCACCCGTCAGGCGGTGTCGGTCACGACCACGCTGCGCGGCGCGGTCTCGGAGGTGGTCCACTACCCGCGGGTGGTGGTCGCGGCGGGCTCGGTGGGCGTGCAGCTGGGCCTTCCGGGACACGTGGGCCCGGACCTGACCCACCTGCTGGCCGAGCTGATTGAGAACGCGTGCGAGTCCTCCGATCCCGCGACGAAGGTGATGGTGCGCGCGGAACGGGTGCCCAACGGACTCGTCGTCGAGGTCGAAGACCGGGCCGTCCCCATGCCTCCTCAGGCACGCGCGCAGATGAACCGCCTGCTCAAGGCCCCCGACGAGGTCGACGTCAGTGCTCAGGTGCGCGCGGGGCAACTCGGCCTGCTGGTCGCGGCCAAGATCGGCAAGGCGCACAACCTGTCCGTGCACCTCCAGGAGAACGTCATGGGAGGCACCACGGCTCAGGTGGTCATCCCGAACCGTCTCCTCGTGGCGATCACGCCCGCCGGAAACGTGGGCGCCCGCCGCGACGTCCGTCCCGCCGGGCCGCCCCCGAGGCAGACCGGTGCGGCCCTGGTCCCTTCAGCAAGTCCGGGCGGACATCCGACCGCCACGACAACGCCTCCGGCCGAAGGCGCCGGGCCCCCCGCTCCTGCGACCGCGCTGCCGCGGCGAACACGCCAGCCTGGCTCGGTTCGCCCGCCGGTCGAGCGGGAGCCCGTTCCTGCGGCTGCGCCAAGACCGGGATTGGCAGGCGCCTTCCGCCGCGGCGTCCAAACCGGCGAGGAAGCCGCCTTCCCTCCCGACTCAGGCGGGTCCGCCCGCCCCTGACGATCACAGCTCCCCTCATTCCCTCAACGGCCCAGACAGGGCCGCCGGCCTTCCCCCTCATTTCTGGAGTGATTCACATGAGCACCCACGCCGAGACGGACACCGTGACCGAGGACGCATCCGCACCACAGGTGGAGGTGACGGCGAGCGGTATGCGGGGGAACATGCACTGGCTGCTGAAGCAGTTCGTCGCCGAGTGCGCGGGTGTCACTCACGCCGTCCTGCTGTCGCGGGACGGGCTGCGGCTGCTGGACAGCGAGGTCGACAGGGACTGGGCCGACGGGCTGTCGGCCGGCATCAGCGGATTGGCCTCCCTCGCGAAGAACCTGCCCGGCCCGAGCCGCCAGACGCGGCCGGCCAGCCAGATCATGATCGAACGAGACGACTGCCTCATCTTCGTCCAGAGCGCCGGAGGCAGCACGGCCTTCGGCAACCACTCCGGCATCAAGGTGAAGGAGACGGTCCTGGGCGTGGTCGCCACCACGGATGCGGACGCGGGCAGCGTCGGCTTCGAAATCGGGCGCCTGGTGCAGAAGTTCGCCCCCTATATGCAGATTCCGGTCCGCGAGCGCACGGACGACGAGGCCCGATGAGCGGCCACGAGCGCGCGGACGAGGACGCCACGTTCGTGCGGACCTACACGCTGACGCGCGGGCGCACCCGGCCGCGACACCTGCTGAGCCTGGACACCGTGCTGAGCGCTGGTGCTGGGCGGCCCGGCCCGCGGCAGGCCGAGGAGTGCGAGCAGATCCTCAGCCTGTGCAAGGAGCACCAGCGTTCGGTCACCGAGCTGGCCGGACAACTCGCTCGTCCCGTCACCGCCGTCAAGGTCCTCGTCTCGGACCTCCTGGACGCAGAGGCCCTGGTCATCTCCGTGACCTCCGCCTACGGCTCCGGCGACACGGACGCGGACGAACGCCCCACCACCGATCTACTGACCGCCCTCGCCGTGGGCCTGAAAAGGAAGTTCCCCGATGCCATCCCCTACCGCCAGGCCGGATGACCAGCGCGCCGGGCTGCGGACCACGCCGCCCGTACACGCTGGTCCGCCGACCGTGCTGAAGATCATGATCGCCGGGGGCTTCGGCGTGGGCAAGACCACCGCCGTGGCGGCGGTCAGCGACATCACGCCGCTGAGCACGGAGGAGTACCTGACCGAGGCGAGCACGGACGTGGACAGCCTCGAAGGCATCGAAGGGAAGGAAACCACCACGGTTGCCTTCGACTTCGGCCGGACCAGCCTGCCCGACGGGCCCGCCCCTTTGGAGCTGTTCCTGTTCGGCACGCCCGGCCAGGACCGGTTCGGTGACCTCTGGTACGACCTCTCCCGCGGTGCCGTCGGTGCGGTCGTGCTGGTCGACACCCGCCGTCTCGAAAGCAGCTTCGCCCCCGTCGACTTCTTCGAGGACATCCAACTGCCCTTCGCCATCGCGGTGAACGAGTTCGACGGAGCCGAGCGCCACCATCCCGAAGAAGTGCGCGACGCCCTCGGGCTGCACCCGTCGGTGCCGGTTCTCACCTGTGACGCCCGTAATCGGAACCACGTCGCCGGCGTTCTGCTCGCTCTCGTCGGCCACGCCGTACGGAATGCCCCGGCAGGGCCCATCTCCGCCTCATCCGCCATCACCCTCCAGGACGCCTGATGTCGTACCAGCCCCACACGCCGCACCTTCTGCCCCCGTCCGCTCCGCCCGCGCTGCACTTACCGCAACGGGCCCTGCACCACGGTCCGCAGGAGCTGGTCCCGCCCGTCGGCGTCACACCGGCCGAGCCGCAGGGCCAGGAACCGAGCGAGTTGGCCCAGCGGTACGAACTGCTGCGAACCCTGGGTGTGCCCACCACGGCCAGTGAGGACTTCGACGCGCTGGCCCGGGCCATGGCCGAGAAGGCCGGGTTCCTGTACGGGTTCGTCAATCTGTTCCTGGAGGAGCAGACCTTCGTCGGACTGCACCAGCCGCCGGCGGACAGCGGGTATGTCATCGTCGGCCGCACCATGAGCCGCGACCACGGCTGGTGCCCGGAGGTCATGAGCCGCGAGAAGGCGCTGCCGCTGCCCGATGTGCACGCTTCTCCTCGCTTCAGCGGCAATCACGTGGTCGACGCGGTCGGGATCCGCGCCTACTTCGGCGCTCCGCTCATCCACGACAGCGGCACCGTGCTGGGCACGGTGTGCGTGATCGACCCCGAAAAGCGATCTCTCGCAGATGCGCGCCGGATCCAGGACATCGTCATCGACGGCGGTGCCCAGGTGATGGACGGCATCACCCGCGCGTCGTTGCGCTAGCCGTTCGGCCTGCACCACCCGAGAGCGCGCGATAGCCGGCCGCTCCACCGTGCGACCTTCGCCCACGCAGAGGGAGACGACCATGTCCGCCACATCCACCACGCCACCACCGGCACTGCACCCCTACCTCAGTGCCCGCCACGCACTGCTGTGGGCCGAGGCGGACACGTTCGCTGACGAACAGGTCACTCCACGCATCGCGCGCATGGAGGCAGCGCCAGACCGGGTGGAGTGCAAGCTCGCCGAGCTGATGGGCGCACGAGGCTGGTTCGGCGTCCTCGTCCCAGCGGCCCTGGGTGGGCTCGACGCCGGGCACGTGGCGCGCACCGTTTTGGTCCACCGCATCGCCTGCGCTTCCGCTTCCGTCGCGGCCACCTTGCAGGCGACTCTCATCCCCGTCGGAGCCGTGCTCAACTTCGCCACCGACGAGCAGAGGCAGCGGTGGCTGCCTGGCGTCGCAGAGGGCTCGCGCCTGTTGTCGATCGCGGTGACGGAGCCGGAAGCCGGCGGGCACATCGGCGGCATCGAGACCACCGCTACCCACACCGGCAACGGATGGGTGCTCACCGGCAGCAAGGCACACGTCGGCAACAGCCACCTCGCCGCCGCTCACCTTGTCGTCGCCCGCACCGCCGCGGTCGGAACGAGCACTTCCACCGCTCTGACCGCGTTCATGGTCGAGTCCGACCGTCCCGGCCTCACCCTTGGCGACCAACGCAGCGGCCTCGGCCTGCACGGCTTCTCCGCCGGCCGCCTCGAACTCGACCAGGTCCGCATCCCCCACGACAACGTGCTCGGCGACGTCGGCCAGGGCCTGGCCGTGGCGCAAAGCAGCAGCATCCTCTACGGGCGCCCCAACCTGGCCGCCGTCAGCCTCGGCATCCACGAGGCTGTCGTGGCCGCCACGACCGAGCGCCTCAAGACCCGCACCCGCTACGGCAGCACCCTGGCTGAGCTACCAGTCCTTCGCGACCGCGTCGGCGGCATGGAATCCCGCTTGCGCGCCGCACGCATCCTCGCGTACCAGGCCGTGCACCTCCTCGACGAGGGCGTGCCCTGTGACGCGGAACTGATCAACAGCAAGTATCTCGGTCACCAGTTGGCCGTGCAGACAGCCCAGGACGCCATGGAGCTGCACGGCGCACACGCCCTGGACCGCGGCTACCTCCTCCAGCGCCTGTGGCGGGACATACAGCACACCTACCCACCGGCCGGAACCGGCGAAGTCCAGCGGATACGCCTCGCTGACGTGGCCTTCGACGAGGCCCGCATCCAGTGGTCCGAACGCCTCGCGCCCGAGGCTGCACGGGCTCAGCCCGACCCGACCACCGTATGACCAGCGCGTCCGCGCCGACCCCGCCTCACCCGCTCCGCTGTGCCCCACGACGACCGACTGACCCGAACCTCGACGAGGAACCTGCCATGACCGCCGCCGCCCCGCCTCTGTCCCTCACCCCGTCCGAACAACGCATCGCCCAACTCCTGGTGGACGGGCTGACCGCCCAGGAGATCGCCTCCGTCACCGGGCTCAAGCTGGGCACAGTCAAGAAGACGCTGGGCACCCTGCGCTGGAAACTGCACTGCCCGCAGCGATCGCCGCTCGCCATGGTCGCCCACCGTCTACTCAAAACCGGACTGGCAACCGCCCCAACGGCGACGCAGCCCGCACCGGAGCTGGGCCCCGGGCAGATGCGTCTGCTCACAGCCGTGGCCGAGCACCCCCTGCCCCGCGACATCGCCCTGGCCGCCCAGCTCGCCCCGGCCGACCTGTCCGCGGCCCTCGACAAGCTTCTCGACGGCGTCGGCGCACAGGACAGCACCGAGTTGGTCGTGCTGGCATACAGCTGGCAGTTGCTGCCGGTCTCAGGAGGCGCCCACGCCACACGAAGTGGAGCACGCCAGTGACCCGGCCCGGAATTCACACGGCCAGCGAGGACCGCTCCCTCCCCGTGCCGTTCACGCCGGCGCGAGCGTCCGCCATCTACACGATGCGCACGCTGGAGACCGCAGCCGAGCGCGATGAAGCCGCGGCTCTCGTCCAGGACCGCCAGAACTGGCTCGTGCTGCACAGCCTGCCCGCCCCTGCTGGCGCCGACATCCCCGCGCAGTTCCGTACGGCGCAGACCCGCTCCGCCGGGTTGTTCGAGGACGGGAGGATGCTGGCCTGCCTGATACCCGAACAGTCTCCGGATCTCGCGTGGGGTCAGGGGCCGTGCCTTTTCCTCCGGAGCCTCTACACGCTGCCCGGCCACCCGGACGACGTCACCCGCCTGATCACCTTGTGGGCTTCCGACTTCGCAGCCCGCCACGATCTGCCTCATGTACGAGCGGAAGCGCCCACCCGTCAACTGCGCGATCCCGCACCGGTCGCCCAGCTCCTCAACCGTCTCATCGACATGGGCTGGGACCTGTACGGCCCCGGGTGCGGACAGGCAGGTGAGGTCGCCCGCCTCGAACTGAAAGCCGAGCACCGCTCCGGGCTCGGTGCGCTGATCAACTGCCGGGTCCAGGTTCCTCAGCCCGCCCAGAGAGATCGGAGCACCGCGTGACAACTCACGAACCTCAGCGGCCCGACCTCGCCCGCGAGCTGACGGCCCGTGCCGCGGAATCTGCCGCTCACCGGAACAAGCGTGTACTAGACCAGCTCGACGCCGTCCAACTCGGGCGGGGCCGGCACACCGAGCACGCCAACACCGCCGTGCTGCGCCGGATCCTCGCCGAGCACGACTGGCCCGGCCACCGGCTCGTCGGCCCCGTCGCTGCCCGCGCCGCGTGGACGATCGCCCTGCACAGTGACGACGACCCCGCCTTCCAACGCGCCGCCGCCACCCTGCTGGAACGCGCGGTCCAGGCCGACGACGCGCCGGTCCAGCATTGGGCACACCTTCACGACCGAGCCCTCGTCAACCACGGACACGACCAGGAGTACGGCACCCAGCACCTTCTGAGCGCCAACAGCGTCGAGCTGTGCCCGCTGCGCGCACCGGAGTTCGTCGACGCCCGCCGGGTCACCGTCGGTCTGCCGCCGCTCGCTGTCGCGCTGGAAGCGGTGCGCCGACGGTACACGTCCGTCGACTTCGCCGACGAAGCCCCGACCGTCGTCCTCGCGGGGGTCGCATGAATGAGCCAACGCCCGACTTCACCAGCAGTCGGCCATCCGGCCGCAGCTCCGCCCTACGAAAGGCTCGCGTACCGATGAAGCTCACCACCGCCGTGCTCACCGTCGGCGCTGCCGTCTCCCTCACCACCGCCGTGGTCGGAGCGGCCCGGCTCCGGCAGGAAGCGCGGCACCAGGCCGAGCGCAACGAGGCGGTCGTCGCCCGTAACCAGCTCGACTGGCTGGAGCAGACGTCCACCAACCCCGACCTCGCCAAGCTTTGGACACCCGAGCACATGGAAGTTGACGAGTACGTGCAGCTGCTCAAGGCCAACCAGCTCATCTGCTCGCTCAGCCTCCGCGACCGCCTCGGCTTCGTGCGCGATGGGCAACTGGCGTTCTACGCGGCGATGGTGATGAGCAGCGACGTCTGCCGGCGCTACTGGAAGCGCTTCGGTGCCCTCCGCGCCGAGGAGGCCGAGGGCGACGAGCGGGCTGAGCGCTTCACCCGAGCGCTGGACCAGGCCGCCAAGAAGCACCCGCAGGCGCAGGCCGCCGCGGCCTGACAGCACCCCACCGACTCCGGACGCGTAACCGTCGAGCGACTTCGCCGCCCGCCGCTGTCCGGCGACAGACCCCGGGGTCCGACCGGTCCCGGGCATCTCGCACCACTCACCACTCCTAGGAGGCAGACATGACCGCCATCCAGACCGAGAGGCCGACCGCACCCGTGTCGGCGGACCTCGTGAAGGCCGACGAGGACGACCCGTTCAACCTCGACATCATCTTCATCGAGGGCACGCCTGCGACCGAGACGGCCCTGATGTGTGGCACCGGCGACAACTGCGGCAGCTCCTGCCCCAGCGCCTGCACCACCTCGTCCTCGTAAGCCGGCTCACCCCGGCAGTGCGGGCCGGACGGGGTCTCCCCGTCCGGCCCGCCCCCGCCCGTCACGCCCATGAGATGAGGAAGCGCTGATGACACGGCAACGGCGAAGCCTGTACGAGGCCGCAGGGCCGGCCATGCTGCGCGCCACGGTACACCTGAGCGAGCCGGCCATGCCGCCTTGGCCGATGAGTACGGCCCCTGTGGACGAATGGCGCGCGTGGCTGGGTGCTGTTTGGTCCGATACCGACTTCCGCCATGCCGTGTCGCAGGCGAGCCCCGATCTGGCGGACCAGGTGCAAGCCATCATCGACGGCCGTACACCGAAGGTGCGGCGAATTCGCCGGGCTGCGCTGGCCACCGCCCGCTACGCGATCCGCAGTGCCCGCCGCTCCGTCCCCTACGGCCTCCTCGCAGGCGTCGCCCCCCTCGACTTCGCACCGGCCGCGTCCGTCCGCTTCGGCGATGACCACCAGGTCGTCGCGCGCCCGGAGCCAACCGGTCTCGATGCGATGCTCAGCGACTGGGAGAGCGATACGGCGCACATGGCCAACGTGGAGGTCTGCGTCAACAACCTGATCCGACAGCAGGACCAGCACATCCACGTGCCCTCCGAGGGCGACGCCGAGTTCCGCATCGGCCTCAACCCTGCACTGCGTCTCGTCCTCGATCTGGCCCGGTCACCCATCGCGTATAGCCAGTTGTCCGACAAGCTCGCCGCGGAGTTCCCCACCGTGAGCGGCGCCGCGCGCGACCGGCTGCTCGGTGAGCTGCTGCGGGTGCGATTGCTGCGCTCATCCCTGCGCGCGTCGGCCACCGTCGCCGACCCCGCCGACGTCCTACCCCCCGCCGTGCGCGTTCGGGCAGCTGCCCTGCGGAGCGCGTGCGATCTGCGACTGGACGCCGACGTGCGGCTGCCCAGGACCGTACTGACGGAGGCGGAGACTGCGGCGACCGTCCTGGCCCGCCTGGCCACCCACCCCTCTGGGACACCGGCATGGCAGCGCTGGATCGAGCAATTCGCTGGGCGCTATGGCGAGAACACCATGGTGCCGGTGGAGATGGCGACGGACCCCGACAGGGGCGTGGGCTTCCCGGCCGGGTTCCTCACGGCGAGCGAACCGCCCCGGCCGATGTCCCGGCGCGACCGTCTCCTCCTCGACCTGGCCGGCACCGCAGCCGCCGAAGGCAGCCGCACCATCGCGGTGACCGAGGCCATGATCGAGGAACTGGAAACTGCGGCCAGCACCACGCCGCACGATCTGGCACCCCACCTCGAAGTCGCCGCACAGGTCCACGCCTCGTCTGTTGCAGCCTTGAACCGCGGGGACTTCCGGCTCGGCGTGCAGACCGTCTCCCGCTCTGCCGGCACGATGACCGGCCGGTTCTGGCACCTGTTCCCGGGCACGGAGTCGGCGTACGCACACCTGCCCACCATCGACCCGAAAGCGGAACTCGCCCAGCTCTCCTTCCACGCCGGCCGGGTACAGGGCGACCTGCTCACCCGCGCACCGCAAGCCCTGCCCCGCGTCGTCAGCGTGGGCGAATTCCGACACCCCGCCCCGCACGTCCTCTTCCCCCGTGACCTGTCCGTCCGGGTTGCCGACGGCCGCCCTCAGCTGGTGGAATCCGCGACGGGCAAGCTGCTGGAACTGCTGGCGCCCACCGCCATCAACTTCCTGTGGAACAACTACACCCCGCCCATGGCCCGTTTCCTCGGCCAGATCAGCCGGGCGGCGTCCCCTCAGGTGACGTGGTTCGACTGGGGGGCCGCCTGGGCTCTTCCCTTCACCCCAGCCCTCACCTACCGGCGCACCCTCCTCACCTCCGCCCGGTGGAAGATCCGCAGCTGCTCCCTGCCTTTGCGCACCGTGCCCCTGCGCCAGTGGGCGGAACAACTCCACGCCCTTCGGGCCCAGTTCCGGGTTCCCGAACGAGTGCTCCTGGCACAGGACGACCAACAGCTTCCTCTCGACCTCGCTCGCGACGTCGACCTGGACCTGCTGCGCGCGCACCTGGATGCCAGCCCCACTGGCGTCGCCACCCTGCACGAGGCGCCCCCGCCGGACGCCGACGGGTGGATCGACGGCCGGGCCCACAGCATCGTCGTGCCCCTGGCCAGGCGCTCATGACCACGACGACCGTTCCCCGCACGCAGGACCTGTCCGAGGGCGCCCTCGGGATGGCCCTGCTCAACATCGAACGCCATGACCTCTCCACCGCCCGCCGTCACCTCTCCCAGGCCACCGCCCACGGGGTGAGCACCGGCAGCAACGCCTCCCTCTTCCACGGCGCACCTGCCCTGGAGTTCGTCCTGGCCCGCGCCCACGGGGCCGGCGACGACGTCCGCGCGGCCGTCGACCGCGTCGTGGACGCCCGGCTCGCCGCCGCTCAACGCCGTCAAGCCGCCGGCGCGCTCCCCGGCCTCGCCGAATGGGACCTGATCCGCGGCTTGACCGGACTCGCCGCGCTGCTGCTGTCCCGCCCCGCCGCGCCCCGGTTGCCCGACGTCCTCTCGCATCTTGTCGCGCTCGCTCACCGCATCCGCGGTGGCGGACGGACGCTGCCGGGGTGGTGGTCCGCGGTCGGCCCGGACGGCGAGGCGATGGCCGGCGGCCACGGCAACAACGGCATGGCGCACGGCATCGCGGGGCCCCTGGCCGTGCTCTCTCTCGCCCAGCTCGAGGGCGCCAGCGTCCCCGGCCAGGAGCAGGCCATCAGCACGTTCGCGACCTGGCTCGACCGCCACGGCGACCACTACTGGTCCACTACAGCCCACCTCGACGCCGACCAGCCACCCGAAGCGGAACCCGCCCGCCAGTCCTGGTGCTACGGCCAGACCGGCATCGCCCGAGCGCAACAGCTCGCCGGGCTCGCTCTGGACGACCCCAACCGTCGCCAGACAGCCGAGAACACCCTCGCGTCCGTCCTGACCGACCCGCTACAGCTCGCCCGGATCACCGACTCCACGCTCTGCCACGGATGGGCCGGGCTCCTCGTGCTCACCCGCGTGGTCGCCGCCGACAGCCCCGATCCCGCACGCTTCACCCCCGTCGTCCAAGACCTTCACCGACGGCTGGCCGCCACCTGGGAGCACCTGCCCAAACCAGGCTTCCTGGAAGGACGCGCCGGAGCCCAACTCGCCCTCCGCTCCGCCGATCCCTCCGGATGGACCCGCGCCCTCCTGCTCACCTGACCCCGCCCGCCGACCCGCAAGGAGCTTTCCTGCTCATGACCTTCGACGACGAGAACCTGCCCCTCTCCGCGGACACCTCCTGGTGGCACGCCTCCGTGGCCTTCCCCGCACCGCACCACGACGCGGCGCGCGCCCTGGCCGCTGCACTGGCCGGACGCCGGTTCCACTTCCTGCGCAAGGACGCCGGGGTGCGCCTGCGCACCGAACAGCCCGCCTCCGATCTGCTGGACCAGCTCGTCACGGGCCGGGCGATCACCGGCTGGACGGGCGGCATCTACGAGCCGGAGACCTACGCCTTCGGCGGCCCCGAGGGCATGCAGGTCGCGCACGATCTGTTCTGCGCCGACAGCCCGGCCGCGCTCGCCGCGACCGGCGTTCCCGGCGCCCGTGAACGCAGCGTGATGCTGCTGTCCGCCATGATCCGCGCGGCCGAACTGGACCCGTTCGAAGCCGGAGACGTGTACGCCCAGTGGGCTGCCCTACGGCCTCCCGCCACGCCGCCCCAGGGGCCCGCCCTGGAGAAGGCCGTCTCGGCAATGCGGCGGCTGATGAACGCGGACGCCGCTCTGCGTCCCACTGCGGAAGCGGGCTGGGTCGAGCGCGTCGCCGCGTTCGAAGACGCCGGCCGCCAACTGCGCCGGCTCACCGCCGACGGCCGGTTGATACGCGGGATCCGGAGCGTCCTCGCTCACCACGCGATCTTCGCGTTCAACCGCGCGGGCGTTCCCGTCGCCGCGCAGGCCGCCACCGCGTGGCTCGGCCGTCACGTCGCCTTCTCCACCGGAGAAGACGACGTGTCCACCAGCAAGTCCGCCTCGGCGGACCCTAGCCTCCCCCGAATGGAGACCACCGTGACACCCGTGAACGACGCCCCCCAGCGACGCGAAGCCCTCGCCGAGCGCCTCGTCGACAGCGGCCACCTGCACAGCCAAACAGCCATCGCCGCCTTCCGCGCCACCGACCGGGACACCTTCCTGCCCGGCATCGACCTGGACAGGGCCTACAAGGAGGACGCGGTCGCGATCAAGCATGACGAGCACGGGGAGATGATCTCCTGCATCTCCGCGCCGTCCGTCGTGGCCACCCAGCTCGAACAGCTCGGCGCCCAGCCCGGCCACAAGGTCCTGGAAGCCGGGGCCGCCACCGGATACAACGCCGCCCTCCTCGGCCAGATGGTCACCCCCGGCGGGCAGGTGTGGACCCTCGACGTGGACAAGGACCTCGTCGACGGCGCGAACAAGAACCTCGCCGCAGCCGGAGTCGACAACGCCACCGCGGTGATGGCCGACGGCGCGGCCGGCCTGCCCGAGCACGCCCCCTACGACCGGATCATCTTCACCGTCGGCGCCGGCGACGTCCCGCTGGGGATCCTCGACCAGCTCGCCCCCGACGGGCGCCTGGTCCTGCCGATGCGCATCCGCGGCAGCATCTCCCGCAGCTTCGCCTTCGAACGCGACGGGCAGACGTGGAAGACCGTCTCCTGCGAGATGGCCACCTTCGTCCCACTGCGCAAGGGCGTCTGCGACGACGTGTACACCCTCGTCCCCATGGCCGGCGACGGCAACGTCCGCCTGGAGACGTTCAGCGAGCAGGATGTCGACCGCGACGCCCTGCGCACCGTCCTCGACGAGCGGCAGACCAGGCTCTACACCGGGGTCAAGTTCCGCAAGGGCTCGGCCTGGGAGTGGCTGTACCTGTACCTGGCCTGCGCCATGCCCAACGGCCTGTCCCGCATGCCGGGCCAACGCCGCGGATTCACACCGCACTTCGGGTGGGGCTCCATGGCCGCCCTCGACGGCGGATCGCTCGCGTACCTGACCATCCGCGAGGGCAAAGACAACCAGGGCCAGTACTGGGAAGCCGGCGTGATCGGCCACGGCAAGGGCGGTGGCGACCTCGCCGAGCACGTCGTCACCGAGATCCGCGCCTGGGACGCCAGCGGCGGCAACAACGCCCCCGAACCGGGTTTCCGGATGGCCGTCGCCGACCTGCGTGACCGTCTGCCGGTCGACGACGCGCGCTTCGTCGTCGACAAGCCCTACAGCCGACTCGCCATCGACTGGGCGCGCAAGGGCTAGCCGATGATCCCCGCGATAGCCAGCCGCATTCCCCTGGTCCGCCGCACCAAGGCACCTGCGCTCCCGTTGGAGGAGCGCATCAAACACCTCACCGGGCTGACCGTCGCACCCGCGGGTGCGAGCCACCACGATCTGGTGGCCCGCGCCTGCGGGGTCCTCAACTACGCCGCGCTCATCGCCTCCGACGTCGGCTTGCCCGACGAGGCGGAGGCTCTGTGCTGGCGTCAGCACCAGGTCTTCGCCGACGCCGGGCACCTCAGCGGACAGATCGCCATCATGTCGCTGATGCCGCTGGTCAACCTCTCCCGCCTGCAGACCCGCGCAGGCGAAGGCGAGCGCGCCTACAGCCTGTTGCAGAGCCTCAACGACGCGGCCCGTCACCGGGCCAAGGCCGACATCGACGGCCGCACCGTCGACCTCTCGGCCCTGACCGATGCGGACGAGGACCACCGCACGGTGTGCCAGGAGCTGTACGTCTCCGTGCTCGTGGACGGTGCCCGCGCCCTCGCCTGCAACGGGCGCTGGACCGAGGCCGCCGATGCGATGGCCCGGCACCGCGGCATCGGCAACCGTCTCCTCGACGGCCGCCAGATCAAGATCATGGCCCTGATGGAGCAGGACCTGGACCATCAGGCCCGCGACCTGATCGACACCACCCAGCCCACCGAGACTTGGGAGAGCGTCGTCGCCGACCTCCTGCGTGCCCACTGCCGCCCCGGCGCGGCACCGGCTTCCGACGTCGACCAAGCTCAGCGGGCGGTCGCCTCGTTCCTGGCCGACCCTGAGCCCGCTCCGTACACAGTGTTCCGGACCCGCACGGGCCTGGCAGCCCTGGACCTCGACGCCGGCGGGCCGCGCACCAGCGCACTCGCCTCGGCACTCGCCGAAGCTGCCCGCCTCGACGCCTACGCCGCCCGGGAGGTACTTCGCCACCCCGTTGCCCTCACCGCCTTGGGCGACAAGGCGACAGACGAACTGAACACGGTGGTCACCGCAGCCGGACTGGCATCCGGCGCCCTGTCCATTCACCACGGCGAGGCCCTGACGGGCGCAGTCGCGCAGGCGGAGACACAGCTGGAAGCGCTGCTGCGGTCCCAACCGGCCCCCAGGCCGGGGTGAAAGCCCGGCGAGGCCGCCACCCGCAGGCCGCGGTTTGGCGTTGACGGCGATTCGGCCAACCTCTGCCCGCAGCCGCCCCAAGCCAGACCAGGGATCGGGCATCGGCGAAGGCCGCAGTTGCAGGAGATACCGCGTCTCCCAGCACGACCGAATGCCGTGTGTTCGATATCGCGTCCGCGTCGTTAGACCTCACGACTCAGCCGCAGCGACCGTCCTAGGGGGAACGATGACCTCGGCCATTACGCAGGACCAGCCGCCGCAACCGGAGAAGGGAACCACGCCGGACGCCGCACCGCAGGACCTCGGTGTTCGAGAAGAGGAATACCTCTACCGCGACGAATCAAGACTCCAGGCCGGCTCCCTGCTGACCTCCCGCACCATGGCCCGACGCCTGCCCGCGCTCGTGCGGCGCTCGCTGAACATGGCCTGGCGCGTGGACCGCAGCGCGACCATCGGGCTCCTGGCGTGCCAGATCGCAACCGGCGTCCTCGCCGCCCTGGGCCTCCTGGCCGTCACCGGCACGATCAATGCCCTGATCGCCTCGGGCGACATCACCGAACGGCTGTGGGACGCCGCCCCGCAACTGGCCGTCATCGCCGCCGCCGCGGGCCTTCGCGCGCTGCTGGGCATCACCGTGGTCTGGCTGACCGGCCGACTGCGTCCGGTCCTGGGCCGGGCCGCGGAAGTAACGATGATCGAGGCCGCGCTCGGCGCGGAGCTGGCCGCCAACAACCAGCCCGGCTACAACGACGCCTACGACATCGCCGATCGCGGCGCGCAGGTAACCCCCGACCTCGTCGAAGAAGCGCAGGACGTCCTCGCGGCGACCGCCACCCTCGCCGCCGGCGCCACCGTCCTGACCGTCCTGCACCCCCTGCTTCTCCCCCTCCTCTTCCTCGCCTGCCTGCCACAGGCCGCCGCGTACGTGCGATCCGCCCGCGTGATCTACCTCGCCGGTCTGGAGACCTCCGGACGGCGCCGGATGCTCGGCAAACTGCGCTGGCACATGGCCTACCAGGAGTCCAGCGAGGAGATGCGCGCCTGCCTCGCCGGCCCCTTCCTCATCGGCCGATACCGACGGCTGGCCGCCTCGGTCAACGCCGCCGAGCGCAACGCCGCGAACACCGGCGCCTGGATGGGACTGGCCGGCGCCATGGCCGGCGGGGTCGCCTCGGCCGCGGTATGGGCGGCACTGCTGTGGCTCCTGGCCTCCGGACGCATGAGCGTGGCGGCCGGCGGCGGCGCCGTCTTCGCCCTGCAGACCGCCACCGGCTCGGTGCGCGGCATCATCAGCGGTGGTGCCCGCCTGGTCCGCACCGGCTGGTACGTCCAGGACTGGCAGCGGTTCCTCGACAACGCCCACGGCCAGGCCATGGCCGACTCCCGCGGTACCGCACCCGTGACCGCGGCCCCCGAGCGCTTCGAAGTTCGTGACGTGACCTACCGCTACGACGGTGCCCCAAAGGACAGCCTGCGCGACGTGTCCCTGCATGTGCGGCGCGGGGAGATCGTGGCGCTGGTCGGGGAGAACGGCTCCGGCAAGACGACCCTCTCCCGCCTGCTGTGCGGACTGCTGCTGCCCACCGCAGGCGACGTGGCCTGGGATCACGCATCCACCACGGACCTGGACCCCTGGAAGTCGTGGGAGCACGTAGCGCTGGTGCCGCAGAAGTTCACGTACCTGCCGCTGACGATGCGCGACAACATCACCTTCGGGCAGGGCGACACCAGCGACGCGGCCCTGCTCGCCGCGTGCGAGGCATCGGGTGCCGCAGAGATGCTTCCCGGCCTTCGCTCAGGTCTCGACACCTTGTTGACCAGCGAGTGGTTCGGCGGGCAGCAGCTCTCAGGAGGACAGTGGCAGCGCCTTGTTCTCACCCGGGCGTTCCACCGGCAGGCGTCACTGCTGGTGATGGACGAGCCCACCGCCGCTCTCGACGCCCGCGCCGAGCACCGGATCTTCGCCGGCCTGCGCGAACTCGCGAAGGACCGAGCCGTCCTGCTGATCACCCACCGGCTCACGAACGTGGCCGTCGCCGACCGCATCGTGGTGTTGGACGAAGGCCGGATCGTTCAAGAGGGCACCTACGCCCAACTCACTCAACAGCCTGGGCTGTTCCGGTCTCTATGGGATCTGCAGCGTCGAATGAGCGGTGACTCTTCCTGATCGCTCCCCTGCACACCCGCCCGGCCACCGTCTCGGAAGGCAGAGAACGTGCCCTCTCCCCATCAAGATCCGGTCGCACCACGCGCAGTCCTACCGGCAGCGCAGTACGCCGCGTCCCGGCACGCGGCGTGGCTCGGCGCCGCCGCGATCATCACCGACCAGGTCGGCCGCGTCCTACTCGTGCACCCCACCTACCGCACGGACGACACGTGGCTGCTACCCGGCGGCGTCGTCGAGGCGGGCGAACACCCCCACGTCACCTGCCGGCGCGAGATCACCGAAGAACTCGGCCTCGACCTGCCCCTGTCGGCCGTGCTCGCCGTCCACTCCTTCTCCTCACACCACCCCGACCTTGGGCCCAGCTCACCCTGCCCCGGCGAAGTCCGGTTCGTCTTCGACGCCGGCACCCTCACCCCCGACCAGGTGCAAGCGATCTGCCTGCCGGCCGAGGAGCTGTCCGAGTACGCCTTCCTGGAGACCCGGGACGCGATGCGGCGGCTGCGGCCGGTGGATGCGCAGATCATGCTCGCCGCCTACCGTGCCCGGCTCGGGCACACCGCCACCGCCCACCTCGCCGATGGCCACCACATCCTCGACGTCCCGGCCCTGGACCGACACAATGTCCACGTCCGCTTCCGCCCGTTGTGGGACAGCCCTCTGCACCGCGACCCGGTCCCCGACCGGCTCCCCGTGCGGCAAGCATGGTCGTGGTGCTTCGTCCCCGACGGTCGCGTCGTCCTGGTGGCCGATCCCGGCCTGCGGGGCGCGCTGCCGATGCTGCCCGGCGGCACGGTGGAGAGCCCCGACGCGACGCCCGAGCAGGCCCTGCGCCGCGAAGCCGCCGAGGAAGCCCAGCTCACCCTGACCGATGCGGTACGACTGGGCTGGGTGCTGGATGAGACCGGCGAGGTCTACGGCGGTGTAGGACCCAACGCCCGCCTCCGCCTGGCCGCCCGAGTCACCGCCATCGGCCCCGCAGCTGTTGACCCCGCCACCGGACGCTCCTTCGCCCGCCTGCTCGCGGCGCCCGCGCAGGCAGCCGCCCTGCTGGGCTGGGGCCCGCCCGGTATCCGGCAGGCCCAGCTCGCAGCGGACACGGCTCGTGAGCAGTGGGGCCTCCCCTCGGCGTCCCCATCTGCCATCGAGGAGATTCCTGCGGAGGGGATGCGGCTGAACTGATCCGGAACCGCCCAGTCTCGCCTCCTCCCGCTCCAGCCCTCTGAGGTAGCCCTCATGCCGTTGTCGCACCACCACATCCGCACCACCGTCGATGCCTACCTCGCTCGCCACCCCTACGAGCGCGAGCAGCTCGGCGTCCTGCTGGACGCCCTCGACCGGACCGGTGAGGACATCGCCAGCCGCTCGACCTTCACCGGGCACGTCACGTGCGGGGCGATCGTCGTCGACCAGCTCGGCCGCGTCCTGCACGTGCTCCATCTGGCCAGCGGGAAGGTACTCGCCCCTGGCGGCCACGCCGAGCCCACCGACGACGTCCTGGTAGCGGCGGCGCTGCGGGAGCTGCACGAGGAGACCGGAATCCCGCCGCAGGCCGTCACGCCGTGGCCCGGCTACGAGACCGTTCCGCTGGACATCGACATCCATGACATCGACGCACACCCGGGCAAAGGCGAACCCGGGCACCAGCACTTCGACCTCCGGTTCCTCTTCCGCCTGCACGCCGAGGGCGAGGTATCCGTGGCGTTGCAGGAGGACGAGGTCGGCGGCATCGAATGGCGTCCCCTGGACCGGGTGACCGCACCGACCCTGCGCGAAAAGCTGCTCAAGCTCCCGCTCCATGCCGAACCGGAAACTGCCAACGCCTCGGCCCTGATCCACAACGACCGAGGCCAGTACCTGCTCCACCTGCGCGACTACTTCCCCGGCCAGATCTGGGAGCCGGGCATGTGGTCCCTGCTGGGCGGCGGCCGAGAACCGCAAGACGCCACCCTGGAACACACCGTGCGGCGCGAACTGACCGAGGAAGCCGGCCTCGACCTCGCCGACCTCACCCCGTTCGGCACCGAGTACGCCACCAACGACGCCGGCACGACGGTGCCCATCGCCATCTACGCCGGCCGCTGGAACGGCGACCCGCGCGAACTCCACCTCACCGAAGGGGTGATGCTCGCCTGGTTCGCACCCGAAGACCTGCACCGCCTGCGCATCGCGGACACCACCAGCGACCTCGTACGGCGCCACGCCGCCACCCTTCCGGCAACGCTGAGCCAACCCGCAGCCGAGGAAGAACGCCGGGCTTCACCGCACGGCACTGTCCCCAACATCATCGGCGTCCACCTCTACCTGGAGCGGTCCGACGGCACGGTGCTGCTCGGGCTGCGCCACCGCACTTCCGTGTTCGCACCCTCTACCTGGCACGCCCTGGCCGGGCACTGCGAGCAGGAGAACGCCATTACCTGCCTCATCAGGGAAGCCGAAGAGGAGGCCGGCCTGCACATCGAGCGACAGGACGTCGACCTCGTCCACGTCGTGCACCACATCGACCGCGCCGGGGACCAGCCCCGCATGGGGCTCTTCTTCCGCGCCCGCACCTGGCGCGGCGAGCCAGAACTGCGCGAGCCGGACAAGTGCACCCAGTGGAAGTTCTGGGATCCGGCCGAGCTCCCCCACGACCTCGTCCCCTACACCCGGGTGGCCATCGAGAAGATCCAGAACGGTGAGCTGTACAGCGAGACGGGCTGGCCCGCATGACCCACACACCGGCCAGCGCACCCCGCCCCATGCCCGCCGTGAAAGCGGTCGGACGTCCCGACACTCGCCTCGTGGTGATCCGCGGCAACTCGGCGTCCGGCAAGTCGAGCGTGGCCCAGGGGCTGCGAGATCGCTACGGCCGCGGAGTCGCGATCGTGGGCCAGGACGTGATCCGCCGAAACGTCCTCCGCGAGCACGACACAACCGCCGGCGCCAACATCGCCCTGCTGGGCACCATCGCACGCCACGCCCTGGACGCCGGATTCCACGTCGTACTCGAAGGAATTCTGTACGCCGACCGCTACAGCCGCATGATCACGTCGCTGGTGCGGGACCACCGCGGCATCTCCAACTGCTATTACCTGGACGTGCCGCTGAGAATGACCCTGGCCCGCCACGCGTCGAAGGCGGATGCCGCATACCTGGAGCAGGTCACCGACGACCACCTCACTTCCTGGTACCGGGAGCTGGATCTGCTGCCCGGCGATCTGGAGACCGTGATCCCCGCCGACAGCACTCTGCAGGACACCGTCGCCCGGATCGTGCGTGAGACCGATCCGGCTGCCGCCCCACCGCCGCAGTACAAGCCGTCACAGGGAGACTCGATGAACCCTCTGGTGTTGATGTCCGATCCACAGGTCGCCGCAATCCCAGTGCGCGAGTGCGGAGAGCCGCTCGTCGACGTGCGCGACCACGGCTTCCGCGTCGACCCCCGCAAGGAAGACCCACCGGGCGCGTTCGCCCATGTACGTGAAGGGGTTCTCGCCCGGTTGAAGCACGCCCGCTCGCTCCTGCCCGCCGGCACCGACCTGCTGTTCATCGAGGGCTACCGGCCGCTGGCCCTGCAACAGAGCTACTTCACCGACTACCACAACGAGCTGGCCGCCGCTCACCCCGGCTGGACACCTGAACAGCTTCACCAGGCCGCCAGCAGGTACGTCTCGCCCCCGGATATCGCGCCTCACTCCGCGGGCGCGGCCGTGGACGTGACCCTCGTTGACCAAGACGGCCACGAACTCGACCTCGGCACCCGCGTCAACGCCTCTCCAGAGGAGAGCGAAGGAGCCTGCTTCACGTATGCACCGAACCTCAACAACCAGGCGCGCCACCACCGCACGCTGCTGCTCAACGCCATGGAGGGCGCGGGTTTTACGAACTACGGAACTGAGTTCTGGCACTTCTCGGCAGGAGACCGGTACGACGCGCTCCTGCGGAAGGATCGGCGCGCACGCTACGGACCGATCGAACTGCCTTAGCGCGTACGGAAGACGGCTGACCGCCGAGCAGTTCGGCCAGATCCGGCTCGATCCCGCAGAACACGACATGTGGGCCGTCCACGACCTCTCAAGTTCTGATGGCGCCGCGCGCCTACCTGATTAGTCACCCTGACCCCCGCCCCGCCCACCAGGAGGCACCCCATTTCCGCCGAGGACACCAACACGCTGGCCTGGCAGATCTATGGCCAGCGGCAACTCGCTCGCGCCTACACCCCGCCCGTCCCCGAGCGGCTCTCCTGGACGCCCTGGGAGGGGATCGGGCCCGGAGTGGAAATCCTCGGCGGCGTTGAAGGCCGCCAAGTCCTGGACATCGGCTCAGGGGCGGGCCAACATGCCGTCCACCTCGCCCAGGCACATGGAGCGCGCGTCACCGGCATTGAGCTGTCCCCGACCCAGCACGAACGCGCAGAGAGCACGCACGCGGACGTGGACGGCGTGGAGTTCATCCAGGCAGACATGGCCGAGTACCTGGCCGGAGCCGAGCCGTTCGACGCCGCTTACGCAATCGGGACCTTGGGGTTCATCGACCCGCACCGCTCACTGCCGGCACTGCGCGACGGTCTGCGCCCCGGCGCTCCGCTGATCCTCTCGCTCCTCCACACCGACCTGCACGGCCGCGGTCCATCCACCGAGGCGGCGCCGCGCGAGCAGATGATCCTGCTGCGCGACGACCCGCCACTGCCGACGCAGATGTGGGTCCTGGCACCGCAGCTGTGGGAGGACCTGCTCACCGAGTACGGCTTCCGTGTCGAAGCCATCGATCTGTTCCCACACCCCGACGAGAGCGCCAGGGTTGTCCAGCAACTCATCCGCGCCCGGCGTTTCCTCGACCGGCCAGTACGCGTCTCCAGTCGCCCTCGCAGCACCCGAGCCCCCGCCGCTCACGCGGCCGTCGGTGTCGGTGCGATCCTGCTCAGCGAGCAGGGCATCCTGTTGGGCCGACACCACCGCGGCACCCTCGAACTGCCCGGCGGCACTGTGGAAGCCGGGGAATCTTTCGAAGACGCAGTCGTCCGCGAACTCGCCGAGGAGACCGGTCTGGTCGCCCGAGTCAGCGACGTGCAGCTACTCGGCACGCTCGTCGACCACGTCGACGGCGTCCTCCGGGTCACCGTCGGCGCGCTCGTCCACGCCTGGCAAGGGCAGCCGGCCACACAACCGGACGAGAACGTTGGCGACTGGGCGTGGTACCCGCTCGATCAGCTCCCGGACGAACTGTTCGTGTGCAGTGCTCAGATCCTTGCAGCCTGGCGAAGCGACCTGCCCATCGACCATTCCCCCGCCCACTTCACCCCCTTCGCTTCGGCCAAGGCATCCCAGCTCTGAGCTGACGAGGATTTCGCAATGACAGCTGCAGTGTTTACCGCCCCGGCCCAGCGCACGGACCGCGACCGGATGGTGCGTGCCCACGCGGCGGCGGCCCGCGAACTGAGGGTCGCGGCCTCTGGTTCCTTGGTGTGGGGGTGGCAGGGGCGCACGCTCGGCAGGCGTGCCGACCGGTTCTGGCTCCGTCTGCTGTGCGCACCCCTGGAGAAGGAGGGCGGGCATCTGTGGGAGGGAACAGCGACGGCGCAGCAGGCGCTGCCGCGCAGCATCCCTCGCCCCGCCCTGCACCACGTCCTGGACTGGACAGCCGGTGTGCACGCCTACCGGGCAGAACTCACCGAGTACGTGCCCACCCGCCCCCTGGAGACTGGTAGCCCCGTCCTTAAGCGCGAGGTGGACCTTCCGAACGCGTGGTGGCAAGACCTCAAACAAGCGCTCGCCGACGCGTCTAAGACGCCGACATCCCGGGTCGCTGTCCGGCAGGGGTGGGTGGATAAGAGCTTCACTCGGTTCCTCGGCATCCCGCCGGTCCAGATCACCGCCACCCAGACCGGACATGGCGACTTGCACTGGGCGAACCTGACCGGACCACCGGTGGTACTCCTCGACTGGGAGGGGTGGGGGCGGATGCCAGTCGGCTTCGATGTCGGCGTGCTGCACGCCTATAGCCTCACCTGCCCTGGCACTGCGCACCGGATCCGTCAGGAATTCCACGGCGTGCTGGACTCGCCCGAGGGACGGGTCGGGGAACTCGTCGCCGTAGGCCAACTCCTGCAGGTCGTAGATCGCGGCGGCCATCCAGAACTGGGTACTCCGCTCCGGCTCCATGCCGCGTCACTTACCGGCGTGCCCGTCCCTCAGGCGTGAGCCGCCCAGCGATTCGCTGCGGGCCCTTGCGCCCGCCCCGCTAGCATCAACCGGGGCCCGGCCGACGGCAGGACGAAGACGTCAAGGCGAAGTTTTGCGTTGCCGATCAACGGACACCACCGGCGGATGGTGTACGCCCACGAACGCCAAGGAGTCGCATGGACTTCCGTCCAGTCCGACGTGCCCCAGGAGCATTCCAGCAGTCGCTCGTCCCAGATGACTTCACCGCGGTATGCCATCGGGCTTTCGGCCCCAGCAGCAGCCCCCTCTCGGCCGTCGAACTGGGCCTAGGGATGTACAACAACACCTACAAGATCGAACTAGCCGGGCACAACAGGCCGGTTATCCTGCGGGTAGCGCCGGAGCCGACCCGTCAGTTCCGTTCCGAGCAGCACCTGATGCGCAACGAGTACGCCTCCGTGCCGTGGCTGGCAGTGATCGCGCCGCTCATGCCTCGGGTGATCGCGGCCGACTGGTCGCACGAGATCGTCCGCAGAGACTGGATGATCCAGTCATGCCTCGACGGAGTGCCCGCCCCCGACCGTCTGGGCGCGTATCCACGCGAGGCGTGGCCCACGTTCTACCGTCAGATGGGCGCCATCACACGCTCCGTGCACGATGTACGCGGACCTCGCTTCGGCCCTGTCGGCAGCACAGGACACGCCACCTGGAGCGAGGCCGTCATCACGTCCTTGGAAGAGATCGCCACCGACCTGGAGAGCCTCGCTCTGGAGTCCTCGGACATTCGCAAGGTTGCCGCGTTGGCCGGTCACAGCCACACCATCCTCGACGAGGTCACCGACCCAAGGCTGCTCACCGGAGACCTGTGGACTGTCAACGCTCTTCTCGATCCCTCGGCGAGCGAGCCGACGATCACGGGCGTCCTGGACTTCGACCGCACGTGGTTCGGTGACCCCGCCGCCGACTGGACTATCCGCATGGCGCGGTCCAAAAGCGACGAACGCCAAGCCTTCTTCGAGCCCTACGGCGCGCTGGACGATACGCCCGCAGCGCAGTGGCGCGCGCTCGTCTACGAGGCCCGCCACCTGGGCGCGCTCAGACTGGAGCGCCACCGGCTGGGCAAAACCGACGCGGTCAGGGAGAGCTTCGACGCGGTGGCCAAGGTGCTTGACGGCCTCAGCTGACTGCGGTGATTCCCGGGTCGGAATCGACGTCGACCTGGATTCGCCGCGAAAGCGCATCGGCTCGCTCCTCAACCTCGCTGGCATCCGAGCCGGTGACCACGAACGATCCCAGACGGTGGCTGTTGGCACGCGGCTGCTGGACAAGGTCGCCGATCACCGCTCGCCGACGAACGAATGGCACGCCCGGTCCGGTCTCGGGGAAACCACGCAACGACGTCAGCCGCCCGGAGCGCGGACTCGTCACGAAGCGCACGGTGGCATGGCCGCGCTCAGAGCGGTTGATCGCCACAGGGCAGCCCAAAGCGACATCGAGCAGTGCGGTCCACACGTCGAGCCCCAGGGCGTGTTGGAGCAGGATTCCGATATGCCCGGAGCCGAGGCGCGCACCGATCTCAATGACCGGGCACGTCCCGTCCTCACCGACGATGACCTCGGTGTGCGAGGCTCCGTGCCGGATCCCAACCGCCCGGATAGCCGCCTCCGCCGCGCTGTACACAGCTGCCTCGACGGCCGCGGGGAGAGTGACGGGCAGGCTGTGCCCGGTCTCGACCCTCTTCGCCCCACTGGTTACGTGCTTGCGCGTGACGGCGAGATGTGTCGGCGTACCATTCTGGGTAAGGGACTCGACGCTGAACTCCGATCCTGCGGCGTACGCCTGGACCAAAACGGGCGCCGCGCTGTCCCTGCCGGTGTCCGATGTCGCGCGGGCGTCATCGACAGCTTCGGCGAGTTCCCCCGGATCATTCGCCACCGTGACACCCGCGGAGCCCGCCCCGGCCAGCGGTTTGACCACGTAGGGGAAGCCGACTCGCGGGCCCTCCAAAAACACCCGCAGGTCGGCTTGATCGCCGACGAGGGCCGCGGGCGGGCTATGCACCCCAGCCCTCGCGAAGGTCTCGGCCATCCTGGCCTTGTCACGGGCGGCCCGTGCCTGGGCCGGATCGTTGCCTGGCAAGCCCAGTTCGGCGCACAGGTAGGCGGCGAGTTCTGTCAGGTACTCGTTGACGGTCAGCACCGCCGCGACACCCCGACGGCGGGCGTACACAGCGATCTCGTCGAGGGCCCTGTCGGGCCGGGCAAAGTTGGTGACGAGGTGCCCGGACAGCAGGGCCTTCAGCTCCGGCCCCCAGCCGGCGTACGCCGCTTCGGTGGTCGCAGCATAGACCTGGTGCCCACGGGCTGCCGCAGTGGCGGCGAGGGTGCCCGCCTCGGGGCCGGCCGCGTCCAGGAGCAGCACTCCCGGGAGGGTCACGACAGGTAGTTTTCGAAGCCGCCGGTGCGGTGGGTGTCTAGGGTGAAGCAGTGGAACCCCCCGCCGAACAGTCGCCGGTGCCGGTGCCGTACGGACACCACGTCGAATCCTTCGGCCTCCAAGAGCTTGGCCAGTCCGTTGCACTCCTCGTTGACCAGCACCGTGCGCTCGTCGACCGAGAACACGTTGAGGTCGATGTACGGGCTGGTGAGGACCAGGTCCTCGTAGTCGTCGTAAACCGGGAACGCGCCCGGGTCCGGCTCCGGGGGCACGATGTAGCGCCACGAGCGCAGCGGCTCGGGCATCAGGTCCCGGATGCCGTCGTGCCGGGCCAGGAACACCCCCGGCTTCAGGGCGAGCACCATGCTGTCGATGTGGTTGTCCGCCATCCGCCACACCCGGTGGACCCGGTACTCGTGGCCGAGGTGCCGCTCCAGCCACTCTGCGCCGCGGGCGTGATTCTCCTGCGCGACGTTGACGACCAGGTCGCGGCCCAGGCGCAGCACCTGGGCGCCGTCCAGCATCATCTCTATGCCAACGTCGTACGGGCTGGGCTGCGGGGCATCGATCGCCTCGGTCGGCCCGCCCAGGGTGGTCGCGGTGTCCCGGGCGTACGACAGGTCGAACGACAGGTCGGTGAGGGTGGGGCGGGGCATCGTCGTCCACCGTGCACCGTCCTCCCAGTAGCGGGTGAAGACCGGGGCGAGCAGGCGGGTCTCCAGGTAGCGGGAGCGGATCGCCGGCGGCGTCTCGATGATCTCGCTCCCGAGGATCAGCGTGTTGTCGCGGATATTCAGCGCCGGGGTCGGGGCAGCTTCCCATCCCAGGCCCGCGATCGGGGCCGCGTCCGCGGGCAGGGTCAGCGGCCGGTGCACGGTCACGCCGAGGCCAGCGAGCGTCGCGGCCAGGGCTTCGACGTCCTCGTGCAGTTCCTCGGCGTACCGCGCCTTGATGGTCCAGCTCTCTCGGTGGCCGGCTGCCGCCCGGGTCAGGCGGGGATAGGCCCAGTCCGACCGGAAGCCCGTCAGGTTCTCGTGGTGGAACAGCTCGAAGCTCACGTCGCGGTCGTGTCCAACGTAGTTGGCGGCAGACCCGACGATGACCTCCTTGAGCGGGGTGAAGTCGTCATAACTGTTCAGGCGGGACATGGGCCTTCCTCTCGGGCAGCGGAGCGGATCAGGAAGTACGCGAGGCTGCGGCCACGTGCCGCTCAGCGAGCGCGCGGCCGTGGCGAGCCCGCAGCGTCAGGCCAGTACCGTCGCGGTCCGGCTCGAGGGTGCGCTGCTCACTCCAGCCGGAGAACCGGAACTCAGGGTCGTCGACCGGGACGAGGGCGAAGGCACGTCCCGCGATCGTCAGTGCGAGCACACCGTCGGCGCCGCGGTCAATGCGGGCGGGGATGAGGGAGCCGTCCAACGGGGTGGAGGTGTCGAAGTCCGCGAACCCGGCCGGCAGCAGTGCCTCGTACGGCAGCCCAGCAGGCCAGACCGGAGCGGACGACGGGGCCTTGCGGTTGATGAGGACCTCGCCATAGGCCATCAGATTCTGCCAGGAAACCGGGAACCAGGCCGCGAGGTCGGCGGTGAGCAGGGCGTCGACCACAACATGGACCCGGGTCACCGTCGGGCTGGTGTTGCGCACCAGGTGCTCCCGGGAGAAATCACCGAACCAGCAGGTGCCCGGCTGCCAACAGTGCTCGACACCGTCCAGCACGAGGATGGCGGCCGGGTCGGTGACGACGGGGATGTGTAGGCGCACGATGCCGCGGTCGAGGCGGTACTTGGGGTCGCAGTGCGCCTCCGATACGGCGCCGGGGCCGAGCGCCATCAGCCGCACCGCGTTCAGCGGTGCGGGGATGGTGTCCAGAACTTCCGCGAGGTACGGCAGCTGGTCGAGCCAGCGCGTCGCCTGGAACGTCTGAGGTCCGGGGCCGCCCGGGTCGGTGCGCTCCGGGTCGCCGCCGAGGCTGCGCAGCGCCAGGACCCGCCAGTCGATCGTGGCAGCCTGGCCGACCTGCCCGTCGTGGGTGTGGGTGCGCTGCACGTTCCAGGTGTGGGCGGTGACGGCCGCTAGCTCGGCGGCCAACCGGCCGGGGTCGAAGGCAGGGCGGAGTCGGGCAGCTTCGGGCATCGGCCCGGTGTGCGTGGTGGTGGACACAGGGAGGCTCCAGATCAGGAGGAGAAGGACACGGTGCCGGTGCCGATGTGCTGGCTGGCGTCGTAGGTGCCGGCTGGCACGGTCGCGAACCGCGCGTCGAGCAGGGCGAACGCGCTCGCGTGGCCCTCGGCGGGGTCGTAGGCGAGGCAGAACACGAACTGCACCGGCTCCCCGGGTGCGAGGGGGATGGCGGGCATCGACACGATCACCCCGGTCCGGGTGGCCGGGTCGTAGGCCAGAGCCAGCTCATCGAGCGCTGCCAGGAACGCGGCGAAGGACGGCACCGCCCACGTGGGCGGGACGTGGTACTCCACCACCTGCCGGGCCGGTTCGGCGGTGATGTCGACGATGCCTTGGGCGATCGACTGGTAGATGTGCAAGGACCCGGAGACCTGGGCATTAACCTCCGTGAACACCACTGTCTGGTCGGGTAGGACTAGGGCGTCCGCGCTCAGGTGCCCGCGGTAGCCGAACGCCCGGTACGCCTCGGCCAGCCGGGTGCCGCCGTCGACCAGTGCCGCACGCACCGGGTCGGCGACGCCGTCCAACGGCACGACCTGGTGGCTCAGGCGCCGCCCGACGTACAGCAGGCGGCCCGTCTCGGTGGCCCGAGTACCGGCGTCGTAGGCATAGTGCTCGGAGTACACGGCGTCTGCGCCGGGCGCGAACTCCTCGATGACGACAGGCCAGCGGCCGTCCCCGCTCGCCCAGGGCCACCGCTCAGCCCAGTACGAGGCGATGCCGTCGGGGCCCGGAGCCAGGTGATGCAGGTGCCGAGCGCCTACGTGGTCAACGGCCATTTCCTGTTCACTGACGAGGAGTTGGTTGCCGACGCCGGCCCCGTTGTGGGCCTGCTTGACCATGACGGCCCCGGAGGCCGAGTCCTTCAGCAGTGCTCCGGTCGCTTCGGTCGCTTCGGCGAGGCTGCGGCAGATGCGGCCCGGCAGGATCGGCACGTCGGCCGCTGCCGCCAGGGCCCGGAAGTTCGCCTTGCTGTTCCCGATCTCCCCGCCGCCCTGTCCGAAGAAGGCCGCGCCCGGGAAACGGTCGGCCACACCCAGGGCATCGGCGAGCCGTGTCACAGCGGCCGATGGCCACAGCGCGAACACCTCGCTCACTGCGTCGGCTTCGCCCGGGCCGAGCGAGGCGCGCAGCTGCTCCACGAACGCGGGCTCGGTCAGCGAAGAGGGGTCGAGCAGCCGGTCGCCCCACGCTCCGGCAGGGGCGATCAGCAGGGTCAGCTCCTCGCGCTTCGCGCCGGTGTGGGCCAGGGCGTAGTCGGTGAATTCCGCGTCCGGCTCGCAGCACAGGACGAGAAGGTCTCCGGGGCGCGCGAACCAGAGCAGACGCTGGGTCCAGGCCCGCATGTCGTGGCGCTCGCGGATGGACGGATCGATGTGGTTGCCGATGAGGATGCGCACAGCAGCTCCTGAAGGTGGGATGGCGTTCCTCAGCCGAGGAGGACGGGCAGCGTGTCGAAGGCCCGCATAGTCGCTGTGCGCCGCCGCACACTGTCGCCGGCAGCGGTCAGGCGAGCGGGGTGGTCGTTCAGGGCCGCGACCAGGGCGCGCAGCCCCGCCTGGGCGACCGTCGTCCCGATGCAGGAGTGCGGCCCCCATCCGTAGCCGAGGTGGCGGTTCGGGGAGCGGTCCAGCACCAGCTCGTCCACCCGCGAGAAGGCGGCCGGGTCATGGTTGGCCGCCGCGAACAAGGGGATGACCTTTTGGCCCGCCTCGATGACGGCGTCGCCGATGCGGCAGGAGCGCACGGCTATGCGCGTGGTGCCCTGCACCGGTCCGTCGAAGCGCACCAGTTCGTCCACGCCCGTGGCCAACAGCGCCGGGTTCCGCATCTGCTCCAGGGCTCCAGGGTGGCCGAGGAGGGTCTGCACGGCGTTGCCGACTGCCGCGGCCATCGTGCTGTAGCCGCCTTGGAACACCACCCGTGCCGTGTTCTTCACGTACAACCGGGCCAACGCATCGGAGTCGGGGGACACCGCCTGCCGCACCTGGGTCAGCAGCCCGGGCCGCGACGAGGCCGTGAACCAGTAGTCGACCAGGTCGCTCAGCTGCTGGCGGGCGACGCGGCCCGGCTCGACGAGCGTCGGATTGAGGCCGCCGTCCATGCTCCGCATGATCGCGTCCGACACGGCGGCGAACTCCTCGTACGGCGGAGCCTCGACACCGAGCAGGTCGGACACGACCGCCACGGACAGCGGTACCGCGATCTCGGCCATGACATCGAACGCGCCGGCACCGGCCAGCTCACCGAGCCGTTCGCGCGCCAAGTGACAGGCGCGTTCTTCGAGCCCGGTCAGGTCCTGGGCCCGCAGCGCGGTCATGAACAGGGACCGGATCTGGCTCTGCTGCGGGGGGTCGAGCGTCTGCACGCTCAACGACGGTTCGGGCACCGTGCCGCCGGTGCGCCGGGCATCGCGGGCGAACGTTGCGTGATCGCGCAGCACGCGCACACAGTCCGCGTACCGGGTCAGCGTCCACGAGCCCATGCCCTCGTGCCAGAACACCGGCTCAGACAGGCGCAGTTCAGCGAGAACCGGGTACGGATTGCGCAGGACCTCGGGGTCTAGGGGGTCGTAGCGGTCGATCAAAGATGGCATCGCGAGTCCTTCCGGAGCGGGGGGGGGGGGGCCGGGGGGGGGGGGCCCGGGTAGAAGTGGGGGGTGTGGGGTTTGGGGATACGTAGGCGGACAGCGGAGCGG
>NZ_JBEOVM010000042.1:0-50986 GCF_040295505.1 Streptomyces sp. NPDC002790
GTCCCCATCCCTTCCGAGGAGCCCATGCACGACCCCATCCCCGACACCAGCCTCGGCTCGTTCGCTGCCGTCCTCGCCGGCGAACTGCCCGGCACCTGGACCAGCACGTACCACCCCGACCGTGGCGGCGACAACGACCACATCGATCTCACCGACGCCGTGTGGGACATGAACGACGTCGCCGACGCGCTGGCCAAGCACACCGTGGACCACTGCGCCGTGCTGCAGCGCCACGACGGCACCCGCCTGTTCATCGCCGACCCGCTGGGCCACGGCCAGGGATACCTCATCGCCGCCATGGCCCCCTCCCACCAACCGGCCGAGGCATTCCGTGGCGTACGCGAGCCCGACGGAATCGCCGTCGACGCCGACCCGTTCAGCGCGGCCGAGCACATCACCGTCGACCTCCTGCCCCGCTACTACGTCGCAGCCCACCAGGTCTTCAGGAACGCCGAGCAGCTCCCGCGGGCAGCCTCCACTCCAGAACGCCTGGTCATGACCTGGTCGGACGGCGCACTCGTGGTCGACAACCCTGTCCGAGCCGACGTCACCCAGGTATTCACCGACCACGGCTTCGTCCTCGACACCACGCGAGACGTCCTCGTCCTGTCGGGCGAGGACACCGCCCGCCAGGCCGCCTCCGTACAAGCCGTCGGAGATCGGCTCTCCGAACTGGGCCTAGGCGTTGTGCTGCCCACCCAGAAGGCACGGCCTGCGCTCGGCACCACAGCTGTCGCGCTGCCGAGCCCGTCCGTCACCTCCCCGCACCGGGGCCGATGACGCCCCGCAGCGAGGACCACCTCGTCCGCGCCGTCTGCGCGACGGCGATAGCCCAGAACCGCACAGGAGTAACCGCACGTGGGAAACCGTGCTGACGACGACGGCACCGACGTCACGATCTACCGCAAACCCCTCACCGACACCGTGCACGCCGACACCCCGACCGGCGCGCCCGAGCCGCTGCTCGCCCTCCTCGACACCCTCGGCTTTGAGCGCCGGACCCTGTCCACCCCCGGGCCGATCTACGTCTGGCACGAAGCACCCGCCCATCTCGACGAGGACGCGAAGAAGCAGCTCGCCACCCATGCCGTGCCGTGGCTGCACAAGGCCGGATACGTGGTCCACATCTCCGATGACGTCTGGGACGCCGCCGCCTACACCAACGCCGCAACGGCCGTGCGCGACCACCGCGCCCCGACCCCGCCGAGCACCGCAGCCGCGGTGCCTGCGGGCTGGCGTCCGGCCGGGAGCCACCGCCAGTGAGCCTCGCCGATGACCACGACGTCGACGTCACCTTCTACCACCGCGACGGGACGATCTACGCCGACACCCGCGCCGGCGCCCCCGAGAACCTGTTGGCCCTGCTCGACGGCCTCGGTCTCGACCGGCACGCTGCAGCAGACGACGTCTGGCATCAAGTCCCCGACGAGATGGACGAGATCGCCATGAAGGCCCTGGCAGACCGGGCCGCGCCTCTGCTGGCCCGTGCCGGATTCCGGGTCGACATCGACGCGGGACTCTTCGGCGGCAGCGCCTACCGCGCCGCGCTCGCCGACCAGGCAGCACACCGGCCACCAGCGCCACCCGCCGCACGAGCACGCCGTGCGCGCTGACCCCAAACCGCCGCCGGCCCCGGACTCAGGGGCCGGCCCCAACCCTCCCCAGGAGCCCGCCGTCACCCACGAGCCCGACCGCACGCCCCCGCCCATCACGGCCAGCCGCAAACCCCGCCTGGTCACCGCCCTGTTCCGCCGCTACCTGCGCGCCGTCACCGTCGGCAGCCGAGAGCGCGCCATCCCGCTGGCGGGCGGACGCCCCGAGGCAGCCCTCGACGAGGCCCGCCGCCGCGACATGTTCCTCCTCATCGACAGCCACCGCGTCCGCCACCACGACTAGCACCTCGAACCGGCCTGTTCAGGAGGCCCATGACCGACTCGCCCCTCCCTTCCGTACAGCTCGCCCAAGCCATCACCGCACAGATCGAACAGCTCCGCCAGCATCTCGCCCAGGCCCCGCCGCACGAGGCCGCCCAGATCCTCGCCACCGTCCTGGACTACGACACCGGCCTCCTCGGCGAGGTCACCAACCTCGTCTCCACCGGCTCGCGCTTCGCGAAGGTCCACTCCGAGCGCGGCGTCCTGCCGCCCGAGGTCTGGCTCGCGCTGGGCCGCGCCGCCAACGAACTCAACGACGTGGGCGCTGACCTCCACGAGCACACCGGCACCATCAAGCAGGTCGCCGCGCCCACCCCGCCCTCCAGCAGAGCGGCCACCGTGCCGGTCGCCTCCGCGATGGTCATCCGGCGGCGCCGGTGAAGAAGAACCAACAGTGGTCCGGCTGGGGCACCGCCGGCCAGCAGGCCCAGCAGCACTACCTCGTCGAGCCCCGCCACCTCGCCGGCGGCGGCGACCTGCGCCACGTCACCGAGTACCTGCGCGCGGCGGGCTGGAAGGACAAATCCAAGACCGGCGGCCCCGTCGTCTTCGACAGCCCCGACAAGTCCGTGCGCATCGGGTACGACCCGTTCACCCAGCCCGGCGGCTGGGCCATCAGCGGGAAACAGACCAAGACGCAGGAGGCATGGCACGCCACGCTCGGACGGCAGGTCCCCGTCGAGATCGTGGCCGGCCTCACCGACGCGCTGACCCGCCCGCGCTCCGCCCACGCCCCCAACGTGTGGGCGCCGCTGGAAGCGCAGGGCTGGGAGACCGAGCGCGGACAGCACTTCACCGCCCGCAGCCCCGACGGTGACGCCGCCGTCCGCTTCCACCAGGACGCTCCGGGACAGGCGCACTGGTGGGCCGGCGCCCGCAACGAGCACGGCACCGTATGGCAGGCGACGTTCACGCCGACCACGCCCATGCACCTGGTGGAAGCGTTCAGCACCGCGCTCGCCGACCCGCAGCCGGCAATGCGGCCCCTCGGTCACGTCCCGCCCTCACAGAGAATCCGCACGACCTCGGTGTCCGTGCTTCCCTCGCAGCTCAGTGCATGGCAGCAGGCCCGGATCACCGCGGCCCGCGCCGCCACCTGGGCCAGCAACACCTTCGCCACCAACAAGGCGCGCCTTCAAGCCCCCGGCGCCCGCCCGTACGCCAAGTCGGGGCGGATGCGGTGAGCCACGAACGCTTCTACTCCCGCGTCAACGGGCCCACCCTGCACCGCGTCAACGCAATCCGCTGGCTGAACGAGGTGTCGCCGCGCCACCTGGCCGGCGGGGGCGACCCCCGACACGTGACCGAGCAGCTGCTCGCGTCCGGCTGGGGCAACCACTCGGTCCCGGGCTATCCGCATGTCCTGCTGGAAAGCCCCGACCACCAGTGGCATCTCACCCTCGAACCCGCACAGGACGAGTTCATGCCGTCCTGGCGCGTCCACCCGGCCCAGGGCCACGCTTGGTCGGCCCAGTTCGGCATCCACACCCCGGTGGAAATCATCGCGGGCTTCATCGACGCTCTGCACAGCACGGGGCCCCAGCCGGAGGCCGAGCTGTGGCGTCTGGCGGCCAGCCGCGGGTGGACCATGCAGCTGGCCGGACGACAGCGCACCGCACTGTCCCCCGACGAGACCGCCTACCTGTCCCGCGAAACCTCGCTCGCCGAAACGCCCATCCATCGCTGGGCAGTTCAGGTCTCGGTGCCACTCTCCGAGAAGCAGCACCGGTGGATCTGGAACGCCTCCATCGACGAAGCCGCGCCGCCCGCGGCGCTCACCGGGTTCATCGACGCGCTCACCGATCCCGCCCCGCTGCTGCGCTGGGAGGGGCAGGAACCGCGGCACGCCTTCGGCTTCCTCGACTCGCGTCGCAGCTCCGTCACACCGGAACAGCACCGCCTGCAGCATCTGCGGCGCATCGAAGCCGCTCACCCCGCCCGCACGGACGCACCCGCCCCGGCATCGCCTCCTCCCGGACCGGCCCGCCACAAGCGGCGCCGCTGACCCGGGGCAGGCCCGTACGACCTCAACCTCTCGCTCGCCCAAGGACATTGATGCCCAACCCCTCCGCGCCCAGCGCCGACGACGTCGCGCAGGCGACCGCCACCCTGGCCCAGGTCCAGAACTACCTGCACACCAATCCGTCCGTAGCCGACGTGCTGCCGCTGCTCGCCCAACTCCTCGACGAGGACACCGGCGTCCCCATCCTGTTCGGCGACATCCTGCGCAACGCCGCACGCCTCATCGCCCAGGAGGCGAAGGAGGAGAGCGACAAGATGCACCTGATCGTTGCCGGGCTCCGGGAAGCCGCCCAGGACGCCACCGACTGGCACGTCCTGCACTGGGACGTACAGCGTCTGCACGCTCGCGCTGGTGAGTCCCCCGGCCCGTCGGCGTCGTGACACGTCCCTATATCGCCAGCGCGGCCGACGATCCCTGGTCGCGGATCTGGTGGGACACCACGCCCCGCCACCTCGCCGGTCCCGGCGACCCGCGCCATGTCACCCAGGCGCTGCGGGCCGGCGGGTGGAAGAACTTCGGCGACCCGGACTTTCCCCACGTGGTTCTGGCCAGCCCCGACTACCAGCACACGCTCGTCCTGGAGCCCACCCCGGAAGCATACGGCTCCTGGTGGCGGATCGCATCGACTGCGTGGGCAGGATGGCATGCGTCGTTCGGCGGCAACACGCCCGCCGAGATCCTCGCCGGATTCACCGACGGGCTCCTGCAGCCGGAGCCCGCGACCGAAGTGGACATCTGGCCAACGCTGCAAGCAGCGGGCTGGTCCTACGAGCGCGACGAGCGGGGCAATGAGCGCGCGCACCATCCGGACGGCATCACCAGCATTGAGCGGTCAGGGACGCTGACCGGCGACTACTTCAGCTGGAAGGCCGAAGTCGCGCTGCCCACCGGGCTCGGCGGCCACCGCCGTTTGTGGCACGGATACTTCGACGACCGCACCCCGCGCCACCTGCTCGCCGGCTTCGCCACCGCCCTCGTCGACCCCACGCCCGTCTCCCGTGGCCACTACGACGTCCCGCACTCGCACCTGGTCACGCAGGTGGAACGCGGCGCCCAGGGCGAACAGCTGGCCGCTGCCCGCGAAGCACGGCTGACGGCCATCAGGCCCAGCGCCCGCAAGGCCCGCCGCAGTGCCGCGCCGACAACCCGGCCTGCCGCGGCGCCCGACGCCGAGGCATCCAGATCTGCGGCCCGGAGCCGCTGACCGTGTGGAGCGGTCCCTGCCGCTCCACACCCCCGCCCCTCACACCTATCTGCCCCGAGAGTCTCCTTGACCATTTCACTCGAACCCGCGGGCCCGGCGCACCTGCTCTATCTGCGCCAGCTCGCCTATTACCTGCGGCACAGCCGGCAGATCCTCGCTGACTGGGACCACTACTCCGAGCGGCACTCCGACCCCCAGACGTTCCAGCCATACGACGAGGACGCGTACGGCCTGCGGCAGCAGAAACGTGACGCCGACACCCTGTCCGCGTTCGGCCGCGTGTACCACCACGCCGACGAACTCGTGCACGTCGCCGAACGACAGCTCGCCCGGCTGTCGCCCACCGACCGGACCCGGCGCTACGGCTGGCAGGTTCGAGAACTGCGGGATGCCACGCAGGGCCTCTACGCGGTCCACAACGACTGGCACGCGGCAGAGGCCGCGCTCCCCGAGAGCGCACAGCCCGGTACGAAGGCGTACGACGAACCGCTCGCCGAGAGCTACGCAGAAGCCTGGTCCTACCTCGACCAGTGGGCCATCCACGGCCAGGCGCTCTTCGCCGTCAACGCGCTGGCGCAGCGGCACTCCAGCACACCCGCGCCGACCCTGACCGCGACGGCGCCCGAACACCGGGCCGCCGCCACGCCGTCCAGGGCCCGGCGGTGACGGGCGTGAGCGACACCGTCGAGCAGGCGTTCATCGCCCCGCGCTACCTCGCGGGGATCGGCGATCCCGGCTGGGTCACCGGCCGCTGCACCGGGTCTCCGGCTGGAGTTACGGGTGGGACCCGCTGATACCGCACGTCCTGCTCACCAGCCCGGACCAGCTCACGCAACTGCGTCTCGCTCCCGGCGATCCGGACGATCCGGACTGGTGGACCATCCGGCAGGCTCGTACCGCGGATCACCCCGCCTGGGCGGTCACCTTCCAGAGCCGCACCCCCGTGGAGATCATCGCCGCCTTCACCGACGCACTGTCCGACCCGTCCGGGCCGCCCGCAGGTTCGTCCGACCCCTTTGCCCTGCTGCAGGAAGCGGGATGGGAAACGCCCCGGCACTTCGGCGGGCTCGCCGCCCCCGACGGCATCACGCGCGTGGAGCGGCTTGGAACTCACGGCAGCGACCTGTGGCACGTCGAGACGGCCGTCGTCCGGGACCCGACGATCTGGCGGGCCGTGTTCACCGGGACCACGCCGCTGCACCTCATCACCGCTGTGACCCGCGCGCTCGCCGACCCCGCGCCCGCCATGCGTGACCCTCGCCGCATCCCGGGCTGGGCCCGCGACCGCATGAGCGTGGACACTCGTCACGTCGCCGCGACCGACGTTGCCTTCGCCCTGGAGCGACGGATCACCGCCCTCGCCGAGCGGCACCGTCGCGCGACCGGCGTCGCTCCCGCGCCGCCCGGACCGGCACGAGGCCACGCACGCTGACCTGCCCGCCGCGACCGGCCCCTCTTCCTTCCCCGTACCTGGAACAGCCCTTGCCCCAGCCCAATTCCACGTCCACCGACGGCTACGACATAGCCTTCAAGGTCCTCCTCGGCGTCATCGCGGTCGCCGTGCCCCTGTCCAACCTCGCCTGGCTCGGCGGGAATCTCACCGCCTGGACCACCTCCTCGCACGCCGCCCCCTACCAGCCCGTTCAGGCCCTCCTGCACCCCGATCAGCTGTGGCCGGACCTGAGCGACACGTCCCTGCTGATCGGCACGCGCATCCTGCCCGTCGCCGTACTCGTCGCGCTCGGCATCACCGCCGCAATGCTCTACCAGCGGCACCGCGGCGGCAGCGGACGCAAGAAGCGCGTGGTCGGCATGGCCAAACAGCGCGACATCGAGCCGCTGATGGCCAAGGCCATCACCGACAAGGCACGCTCCCTGCGCCCGAGCCTGAAAGACGCCAAGCACATCGCCGCCGCCGACACCGGCATCCTCCTCGGCAATCTCCAAAGCACGAAGCACGAGGTGCGCATGGGATACGAGGACGTCGCCGTCGCCATCATGGCGCCCCGGTCCGGCAAGACCACCTCGCTGGCGATCCCCTCCATCCTCAACGCGCCCGGCCCGGTCCTGCTCACCTCCAACAAGGCCGCGGGCGACGCCTACACCGCAACCCTCGACGCGCGGGCAGCCGTCGGCCGGACCTGGTCGATGGACCCGCAGCAGATCGCCCACGCCGAACGGGCCATGTGGTGGAACCCCCTGGCCGACGCCAAAACCCTCGACGGAGCCGGCCGGTTGGCCGGGCACTTCCTCGCTGCGAGCGTAGACGCCTCCCAGCAGGGCGACTTCTGGTCCAAGGCCGGCAGCAACATCCTGAGCCAGCTCCTTCTGGCCGCCGCGCTCGACGAGCGGCCCATCACCGACATCATGGCCTGGCTCGCCTTCCCCGCAGACCGCACCCCGCTCGACATCCTGCGCGACCACGGCTTCGCCGCGGTCGCCGCCCAGCTCAAGGGCACCGTGGAAGGCCCGCCCGAAACAAGGGACGGCATCTACGAGACCGCCCGCCAGTACGCCGCCGCGCTGCTGAACTCGCAGATCGCCGCCTGGGTGACCCCGCAGAAGGACGTGCCGGAGTTCACCCCGAGGACGTTCGTCACCTCGACGGACACGCTCTACCTGCTGTCGAAGGACGGCGGCGGTGGAGCGTCCGCCCTGATCGCCGCGTGCGCGGACAGCGTGATGCGATCCGCGACCGCGCAGGCCGAGCGGGCCGGCGGACGCCTGGATCCGCCGATGCTCGCGATCCTCGACGAGGCCGCCAACGTCTGCAAAATCAGCGACCTTCCGGACCTGTACAGCCACCTCGGCAGCCGCGGCATCATCCCGATCACCATCCTCCAGTCCTACCGACAGGGCCAGAAAGTCTGGGGCGACGCGGGTATGGACGCCATGTGGTCCGCCTCCACCATCAAGGTCATCGGCTCCGGAATCGATGACCCCGATTTCGCCGACAAGCTGTCCCGCCTGATCGGCGACCACGACGTCGAGACGACCTCCACCTCGCACTCCGAGTCCGGCAAGTCCACCTCCGTGTCCATGCGGCAAGAACGCATCCTGGCCGCCGACGCCATCCGCGCCCTGCCCAAGGGCACCGCGCTCGCGTTCGCCACCGGCATGCGCGCGGCCATGCTCGACCTGCGCCCCTGGTATCTCGAGCCCGGCGCCGCCGAACTCTCCGCTGCCTCCGCCCGCGCCTCCGAGGGCATCACCGCCCGCGCCATCGCCAAGGCCGCCCCGAAGCAGAGCGACTTCGGCCCTGCCGCCTAAGCACTCCCGAGGCCGACCGCCGTACCCCACCCACCGGGAGGCAAGTCCCATCCACCCCTGCCCACATGCGCGGTGTCGCTCATGACCGAGCCGCCCGCCGAATCCCTGCTCTTCGACGTGCCGCCACCGCCCACGCCCGTCGAACGGCTCCTCCACCTGGCCGACCAGTACACCCAGCACAACGACGCCCTCGACCTTCTCCTGTACGCCACGGCCTCTCCCGCACCAGAAGCCCACGCTGCCTCCGCGCGGCGTCTGGCCGCCGACACCCAGTCCGCCATCAAGGCGATCCACGGCGAACGGCTCTATGAGAGCGTCGAGTTGACCGAGACGGTTTCGCGGCTGAGGCAGCTCGCCTTCCTTGCCGATGCCTCGGGGGACCTCAACGTGGCAACCGCTCGCGAGCTGACCGCGCTGGCCCCGGAAGCCGCTGTCGGCTGCGCCGTGACGCTGGCCGGCGAGACCCGTCGGCGCCGCTGGGTCACCGCACCGGCCCCCGACGACCAGCTGAACGCCACGCACCGCACTGCCCTGGCCGAGATCGCCTGCGGACACGTCGTGGCCAGCAGCTCTCTGGGCCGCGAATTCACCCGCTCCCGCGAGCCCAGGGTGCTGATGAGCACCCTGCGCGCTCTGGAGGCCAAGGGCCTGGCCGAGAGAACCGCCCGCTCGGCGCCCGCCGCCTACGTCGGAGGGCCGCCCCCGGACCGCGTACGCCTCACCGCGGCCGGCATCACCACGCTGGCCTCGGTCATCGACGCGCCTTCCGGCGGGCCGCGCCCCGCGCCCGGAACCACGCCCCGCCCTCTGCCCGCCGCCGCGCAGGCCACCACCCGAAGCCGCTGAACCAGCACAGGAGCCCTCCCATCCCCACGCCCCCACTCGACCTGCACGAACAAGTCCGCCAGCTCCGGCAGTTGGCGTACGACTTCGACGCCCTCAAGGCGCGCGTACGCGACATCTCCTACACGCCCGGCACGGACGCGCTGCGCCACGTCAGCCCCCTGCTCTTCCAAGCACAGGACCTCACGGCAACCGCCCTGGTGCGGCTGACCGCGCTCGACAACAGCACGTACACGAACATCGCCGGCAGCCGGGCCAGCCTGGAATTGCTGGCCTCGGTCGTGTCCTCGTCATCGCTCGCCGGCGCCGACTTGGCCCACGTCGTGCTCGCCAACCCCTACGAGGGCGCGCAGTTCGCCGGCTACCTGGCCGACGACGAGGCAGTACGCACCGTCCGTCACGCCGAGGCCATCCCGAAAATGAACGGCCACCTCGACGATGCCGTCCACCAGCTCGACCTGTGCGCGATCGGATGCCACTACCTCGCCCACGGCATCACCGAAGACCTGACCAGCGCACAGGAGCACAACCCGGCGGCCGTACAGCAGACGGCGGGTCCCGCGCTTACGCCGACCCAGTACGACGCCCTCACCGCCCTAAACGGCGGGGGCCGTCTGTACGAGAGCACCACCCGCGGACTGGGCGTGACCCGAGTCGCCACCGACGACGGCACACGTGTCTCCATCGCCACCTTCCGAGCCCTGGCCAAACGCGGACTCGTCATCCGCGACACCAGAACGTCGCTAGTGATCGGCCAGAAGATCACCGTGACCGAGCAGGGGCAGCAGGCCCTGGCCCGGCCGTGCCCCCACGCCGCACTGCGTACCGCAGTTGCCACCCCGCCCAAGGCCGCGGTCGCGGTCGCGGTCGCGCAGGGAGCCCACCGGTGACCGCGTACGCGCCCGACGACAGGGTCATGGTCTCCCCGCGGTATGGCCGGCGCCGGTGACCAGACCGCCCCTCTCCTTCGAAGGACACACTGTGGCCACCGCCACGCACCTCCACACTCCCCTCACTCAATCCCTCTGTGCGCTGGGGGTGTTCATCCCGGCTGGCGTCCATGACCCGGACGTCCAGCGCCGTCAGCTCGACCACCTCACCCAGGCCGGAGCCGACCTGTTCGAGATCGGCCTGCCCTGCGCGAACCCGGCCCTCGATGGCCGCCTCATCCGGTCCGCCTACCAGCGCGCCCTGGTCAAGGGGAACGTCCTGGACCGCACCGCCCGCGCCGTCGCACACGCCGCTTCGCTGCGCCCGACGGTGGTCATGACGTACTGGGACCCCGTTCGCCGCCACGGTCCCGAACGGCTGGCTCGCCTGCTCGCCGACGCGGGTGCTGCGGGGGTCATGGTCGTCGACCTGCCCCGCGGCGAAGCGCTTCGCTGGCACCACGCTGCACACGACGCCGGCCTGAGCACGCCGCATCTCATCCCGCGCGCCACTTCGGACGCCGACCTTCCCGCAGCGGTCGAGGGTGCGTCCGGCTGGCTCTACGCACCCGCGAGCAGCGGCCTCACCGGCTTCCAGGGCCCCCTCGACCTGGCGGCACTCGAAGCCTTCACCGAGCGACTGCGTGCGGCGAGTCCGCTGCCCGTGGTCTCGGGGGTGGGCATCTCCAGCCCCGGCCTCGCGGCCCACGTGGCGCCTCTGGTCGATGCCGTCGTCATCGGCACGCCGATCGTCCGGGCTCTGCTGTCGGATCCGGCCCCGGCCGCCGCCGTGACCGCAGCGTTCGCCCAGGCCCTGCAGCAGTCCCGGATCGATGCCTGACCCCGCCGGCCTCCACGAGGCCCTCGGTCAGATCGCGGCCGACGCACACGCGCTGCGGCAGCGCCTGCGCCGCACCCCCACCGACGGCGCCCGGGTGCTGACGGCCCGGATCGTCGAGGCCCAGGCACTCGCCGCCGCCGCGCTCCACCTCTTCCTCGATCTGGAGCGGGAACCGGCACACAGCCAGGCGCACCTGCTCCACCTCAGCCATCTGGCGCGCACCGCCAAGACCGCCCAGGACGCGAGCGCGGAACTGACCGCCGCACTAGCACGCGCCGTCGAGAATGAGTGCCGCCGCCGCGACGCCACGACGTCGCCGCCCGTACTCCTGCGCCCCACACCGCAGCAGTTCATCACCTCCGCCGCCGACCTGCTCGACGGGCTCCCATCCCCGCCCCGAGACCAGCTCCGGCCCTCCGCCGCGCCCATGCCGCCGGCGTGCTGAAGCGGCTCCCAGACCTCACACCCTTCAGGGACCGACCATCACCCAACAGCCCCAGTTCCGCGCCCTGTCCTTGGGCGCCGGAGTCCAGTCCAGCACCCTGCTCGCCCTGTCCGCCGAGGGTGTCCTCCTCCCCAAGGTCGATTACGCGATCTTCGCCGACACCGGATGGGAACCCCGCTCGGTGTACGCGCACCTCGACCGTCTGGAGCGCGAGATCGCCGCCCCGGCGGGTATCTCCGTCCTGCGCGTGTCCACCGGCCGCATTCGCGACGACGCCCTCGACCCCGATCACCGGTTCGCCTCCATGCCGCTCTACATCCTCAACCAGGACGGCCGGCCCGGGATGACCCGACGGCAGTGCACAGGCGAGTACAAGATAAAGCCGATAAAGCGACAAGTCCGCGAACTGCTCGGCTACCCCTACCCCGCACGCATCCCGCGGGAGGTGTTCGTCGAGCAGTGGGTCGGCATCTCCACCGACGAGTTCCACCGCGCCAAGGACGCGGACGTGAAGTACATGCGCAACCGGCACCCGCTCATCGACATGGGCTGGTCGCGCACCGACTGCGTCCGCTACCTGACCTCGCTGGGCCTCGCCGACACCCCCAAGAGCAGCTGCCTGGGATGCCCGTTCCACGGCAACGCGCAGTGGCGCCATATCCGCGACACCTCGCCCGAGGAATGGGCGGACGTCGTCGAGTTCGATGCCGCCATCCGCCAAGGCAACGCCCGTGCGAACGCGAGCGGCAACCGCCTGCTCGGCCAAGCCTTCCTGCATCGCTCACGGATGCCCCTGAGCGAGGCCCCCATCGATCACGTCACCGCCGCCGAGTGGGCTGCCCTGCAGCAGGAACTGGGCAGCGGCGAAGACGCCACGGAGCTGGAGGAAGGCGTCGCCGACGGATGCTCGCCGTGGGCCTGCCGCGGCGACGCCGACGCTCTGACTCGCGACGACTTCGGGCTGGCCACGTGATCGTGCTCGACCTGTTCGCCGGACCGGGCGGCTGGAGTCACGCACTGACCGTCCTCGGCGTACGCGACGTCGGCCTGGAATGGGACGAGTGGGCGTGCAAGTCCCGTGCCGCAGCGGGGCAGTTGACCATCCGCACGGACGTCGCGATGTATCCGGTGTGGCCCTTCCTCGGCAGGACGACCGGGCTCATCGCCAGCCCGCCCTGCCAGGCGTGGTCGATGGCCGGCAAACGCCTCGGCCTCCTCGACCAGCCCCTCGTCCACCAGGCCGTCGCCGATCTCGCCACCGGCCGCGACACCCGGGCGAAGCTCCTGGCCGCCTGCCAGGACGAGCGCTCCCTGCTGGCCGCCGAGCCCATGCGCTACCTCCACGCCCTCCACCAGCACGGCCAGCCCGAATGGATCGCCATGGAGGAGGTCCCCGGCGTGCTGCCGCTGTGGCGCCAGTACGCCGCGATCCTGCGCAGTTGGGGCTTCTCCGTGTGGACCGGCATCCTGAACGCGGCCGATTACGGGGTGCCGCAGACCAGGCGGCGGGCGATCCTGCTCGCTTCGCGCACCCGCACCGCCGAGCCGCCACCGCCCACTCACGCCAAGGCCGGCGAACCGGAGTCGTTGTTCGGGCCGGGCCGCGCGCAGTGGGTGTCCATGGCCGAAGCCCTGGGCTGGGGCGCCACCGACCGCCCCGTGCCGACCGTGTGCGCCGGCGGCGGGCCGGGAGGCGGGCCCGAGCCCTTCCCGTCCGGGTCGCGCAAGACCCTCAGCGACGCGCGCGACCGCGGTACCTGGAAGCCCCAGAGCAGCGTGGTCCTGCAGTCTCGCGGGGAAGGAGCGGGATGGGCTGCGCGCCACGGGGCCAGGGAAGGCCGGCCGACGCATGCGCCCGCGCCGACGTTCACCGGGGAGGCACACCGGTGGTCGTGGTCGTTGCGCAGCAACAACCAGTCCAACGCGACCGTCCGCTCCATCGAGGAACCGGCCGGCACTCTCTTCTTCGGCCACCGCGCGAACGAGTGCGTCTGGGTCGCCGCGCCCGCGCCCAGCGACACCGAGGACCAGCAGCCGGTGCCGGAGTCCATTCGGATCACGGCTGAAGAGGCCGGAGTGCTGCAGACCTTTCCCGCCGACTACCCCTGGGCCGGCAACAAGGGCCAGCAGTTCTCCCAGATCGGCAACGCGGTCCCGCCCCGGCTCGCCGCCCATCTCCTGGCCCCGCACCTGGGCAAGACCCTGCATCCCGACGACTTCGCCCTGGCCGCCTGATGGCGCAGTACCGGTCCGACCCGTACGAGGACGACGTGGACGACGTGCACGCGCCGCGCCCCGTGCACTATGCCGAGCAGTCCCTGCTCGGCGCGCTCCTCCTCGAACCCCACCGGCTCCACGACATCGACGCCCTGGACTCCGGCCACTTCAGCAACCATGCCCACGGTGCCCTCTGGCAGGCGATGCGCGACCTTACGCCGCCCGAGCCGGACACGCACCGATCCAGCCCGGCCTGGCTGAACGCCGTGCTCGATGCGGCACGCCCGCATGCTCCCGGGCTCACCGCCTCCTATCTGCACACCCTCATCCAGGTCTGCCCCTGGCCCAAGCACGCCACGTCGTACGCGCGGATGGTCGAGGCCGATCACGCCCGCCGCACGGTACTCATGCACGCCGAACGCCTCGTCCAGACCGCCGCCGACACCACCCTGCCCCATCCGGTGGCCATCACCCTGGCCCAGGCCGACACGCTCGGCCAGTTCCTGGACACGCTCGCCGGGCGCTTTGCCTCACACCCCGGCTCCCTGCCCCGCACCGCAATACCGGCTACGGGGGCGGGGCGCCGCGGTGAGGAAGCCGTCGACGAGGAACGGCTCCTCCTCGCCACGGCCACCGCGCACCCGGCAGAGTTGAAGGGCATGCGCTGGCTGCAGCCGGACGACTTCACCGTGCCCCTACACGCCGCCCTGTGGCAGTGCCTGACCGCCCTGGTCCATAACGGGGAGCCGGTGGACGCCGTCACCGTGCTCTGGGAGGCCCAGCACCGCGGACTCCTCGCCGACGGCCTCGACCCCCGCGACCTGATCGACCTGGTCTCGACGCCCGTGGGCTCACCCGCGTATTGGGGTGAGCGGGTTCTCCAACGCGCCCTGCTGGACCGCGCAGCCGATGTCGGCACACGCATCGCCGCCTACGCCCAGGACTCGGCCAACACCCCGCACCAGCTGATCACCGGAAGCCGCCGCACCCTGGCCGACCTCACCACCCTGCGCACCCGCTGGACACGCAGCACCAGCCCTCCGCCAACGCCTCGCGCGCCACGCGGCCCGGCCGTCTCACGAGCCGGCCCACCGCCGCGAACTACAGCTCCCAGCGCCCGAGCACTCCGATGACCCCACCCGCTCCGGCCGGCCCACGCCGGCCGGAGCCGTGAAACGAGACCAGATTGCCCAGCCCCACAGCAGACCTGCACCTCCGCCTCGACTTGCTCAACGGCCGCCCCAGCGCCGTCACCGCCACCATGACGGGCACCCCCACCCACACGGTGCGGGCCCTGCTCGCCCTCCACGGATTCGTGCCCCTCGACGACACGATGATGGTCATGGCCCGCATCGACCGCGAGGAGCCTTACTACGCCGACCAGGCCGCACACGCCCTACGCGCGGAAGGCGTCGCCGTGGACATCACACCCCGGCTCCGTGAAGAGATCAACACCGAATGGACCTGGGCCAACTACCCCATGCACTGGTGCACGCCCGACGAAGTGCGCGAGGTTTCCAACGATGCCCAGAAGATCTACGACGACATACGCTCCGGTCGCCTGGTCATCCACGCCCACGCCCACGGCTGGACCACCGTCGCCGTCGGCACCTACCGCGACGGACCGAGCGTCCACCTCCACGGCGAGAACCACCTCCGCGTAGAAGCAGGCCAGTTCGGAGGCCCCGCCACTGCTATCGCCGAGTTCGAACGCCTCTACGGCGACGCCGTACGCCCCGGCCCCGCCCCGGCTACGGACACCGAACTCGAAGCCGAGCAGGCACGCAGCCCGTCGGAATCCGAAAGCAAGGCGGCCGACGCCCAACCACCCACGAGAACGGCCGACTGTGCCGTGACCGACGCGGGCGGGACTGACCACGAGACACTCCTGAACGACTTCCTCGAAGCGCACGGAACGTGGGAGAAGTGGCGCACCTGGTCCGACGACACCACGCACGCCGTCCACGAATCCCTCGTCCTGCGAGCCGAGTTCATCCACGAAGCGGACCCTAGCGATACCCAGTGGAAGATCGCGGCGTACGAGAGCCCGGTCGGCGAACGCCGGTGGCACGCCACCGCCAACACCGTGGTCCCCGTAGAGATCATGCGAGTGCTGCTCGACAGCCTTGCCTCCACCGATGCGGCCGAGATCGCGGCGGGCAGTGAGATCACGGAGACCACCATCCGGGAGGCCACCCGTCCGCTGGCCGACGCCGGCTGGGAGCACGCCGTCGACGGCCGCTTCATCCGCTGGCAGGCACCAGGCGATCCCCCCGGCGGCGTCCAGTTCGACGCCCTGGCAGCGAACGCTCAGCAGTCTGACCTGCCGGCCTGGACCTTCTGGAGAGACGGCAACCACGGCAGACCGGGGTGGGCAGTGCACTTCTCCCCACGCACAGCCGCCGCCGTGCTCCAGGACGTGGCCTTTGAAATGGCCGTCGGTCTCGACGGGCCGCGCGCCGGCACCGGTCCGCAGAGCCGCCTGCGCGCCCCGTCCCCCGCTGCACCTCTGCGGGCCGCTGCCCCATCCAGGACACGCTGACGCCATCGCGGGGAACATCCGCCCTCGCGTGCACCTCGCCCGAAAACCCGAACCCCGCGCGTGTACCCGCGATGCAGCAGCTTGGATGTTTTCGTCGTGCACGCCGGGGCCGCCAGACCTGTCGAAGATCGCCAACGAATGCGCAGCAGCAGTCAGCGCGACGCTAATCGTGGCCGCGCTCGTTCTGGCTCGCTTTGCCATCGCGAGCTCCGCCCCCGTAAGCCGACGCCGCGATGATGCGTGAGCGCTCCGGAGTCTTCCCAGGTCACAGGGCATATCTAGACCCGTGCGAGAAGTAATGTCAGATATGGCTGTTATACAGAAACGATGGCATATAACAAGAATGAGGAGCAAGATCCATATCGCGTGGATCCAGATACCTACGATTCGGAGGACCTGACGGCGGACGAGCGTGATCTGTTCGCTGAGCTCGGGCAGTCTGCGGTGGCCGCGCCCGAGTGGCAGGAGTTGGTCCGCGCCCCCGGGTTCATGCGGCGGCGGGTGTCCCTCGCTCTTTCGGGAACGCTGCACGACTTGGCACGACGCCCGGGACCGCAGCCGTTCCCGCGGCAGCGGTATGACCTGGTGAGTTTGGCGTTGGCGGCGCTGGATGCTGTGGTCTCGCGACAAGGGCTGGAGGATGAGGCCACCACCGAGGAGATCGTGCGCTTCTTGAGCGGGATGGCTGAGCGGTCCGCGCCGGACCGTCCCCACTACGAGCACATGGCCGTGGCCCGGTTCGTGTGGCGGGGCCTGCTCAACGACGACGCCGGTGGCGCCGATTTCACTGTTGATTGCAGCGATTTCCGTGACGGTCACCAGATGCAGCCAGTGCGGTTCCATCTGGTCCGCGAGGAGCCGCACCGCTCCGGCAATCCCGTGGTCCGGGCCAGCAGCGAGGCAATCAATGTGCTGTTGAGCGGTCTGGACCTGGCGGTGGAAGATGCGCAGGCGGCGATGGACACGGTGCTGCGTCGCCAGATCGAGGGCGGCCAGTGGAGCCGGGCTGAACAGAGCGCGGCTCAAAGCCTGCGTCTGTCAGTCGCCTATGCCGAGCGGGTGCGCACCGTACTGGTGGCGACGGAACGCGACGTCGCATCGGTCGACTGGAACCAGCGGGCACCCGAGCTGCTGAACGAAGCGCGCGAGCACCTCACTGAACGTCTTGCAGCCGAAGGTGACCTCATCGACCGGCTGCGCCAGGCCCACAGCGGCTTCGGAGATGACCAAGTACGGCAAGCCTGCGGACGGGTACTGGACCTGTTGCAGCGCGCCTACACACGCCACTCGGAACTTCACGGGCAGGTCATGCGCGCGGAACCGACCTTCCTGGACGCCCAGGCGGCCCAGCGATTCCGGCCCCCCGCGCAGCTGCACACGGTCGCGATGAAGGAAGACGTCTTCACCCCGCTGCTGAACCTGGACTGGCCCGAGGCCCTGGACGTCGCGGAGGCGTTCGCCGAGGCGGTGTGCGGTCCAGTCGTCGGCGCCCTGCCGGTCCTGGCTGACCTGTATCCGATGCTGCTCACTCCGCCGCGGGAGAACCTGGCCGCGTTCCCCAACGAAGACGTAGAGATCATCGACGACGGACTGGACACGGCACCGGCCTTCGACAGCATCGTCTGGGAACAGGCACTCACCGTCCTCACCCGGGCCCTGGGCGGGCCGGTGCGGCTGTCGCAGCTGCTGGCCGACGCCACGCCCTTCGGCCCCGTGGTCACCGACCTGGTGGCGCTGAGCGTGCTGCGGGCCTTCGCGCCCAACCCCGAGGACGCCGAAGCAGACACCGCCGACCCGGACCCGGCCGTCCGACTGAGAAGCCTGATGGCCTCCGAACTCATCGTGCTGGACGACGGCACCTCCCTTACCTCGGCCACCCACCAGGGCAGCGACCTGCTCGCCCTTCCCGTGCCCGCCGTACGCCACGTTGCAACAGAAGAGGCCGCTTGATGAGCACCACCGCCGCCCCGCGTACCCAGCAGATAACCGATGCCGCCAGGCTGGTGCGCTACGCGTGCCAGCCCCGCCGCAAACCGCTGGGTGACGCCGATTACCACGAGCTGTTGGAGCGCTACCGGTCCTCGCCCGCCTTCCGGGAGGTGGCCGATGCCATCGCTGAGGGCATGACGCTGAACGTCATCACGGCCCACGCCGAGGAGGGCCTGCGAGTGTCGGCCATGACCGGGGGACTGTTCGCCTTCAGGCTCACCGACCTGCCTGCCAAGATGCGCGACCCCAAGGACCGGCTGGTCTACGGGCTGATCCATGTGGCGATCGCCGCGCACGCCTACCCCACCGCCGCCGATCTGGAAGAGGAGACGATCAAGCGGGTCTCGGTAAAGGAGATCGACGCGTTCGTCCGCCACCTGATCCACCGGCTCCGCGAGGAAGCCGAGGATGACGCCGGGCTGCTGCCCGCAGCAGCCGCCGCCCAGGCCGCCTGGAACTCGTACGACGCGCTGTCCCCGCACCGGCTGACCAAGACCGGGCAACTGGCCGCATCCTCCAGTCTCGGCAAGATCAAGGCCGTCCTGGAGTGGCTCGTCGGGCAGGGCTACGCCCAACAGGCCAGAGCCCTGGGACCGCTGGAGTACCGGCTGCTGAACAGCTTCCGCCTGCAGGTCGCCGGCGCCGCTGCCTTGCCCGCCTTCCAAAAGATCACCGATGTACGCCGTCAGCAGATCGCGGACACCGACCCCCACCCTGCTGCCGCCGAGGAGAACTAAACATGCTGCGACTGCGCCGGATCCGGCTGGAAAACATTGGCCACAAGGACGCCCGCTTCAACGGCACCGTGCTGGACATCACCGACCTCAACGGGCAGATCAGCGACGCCATCATCTGGCTGCGCAACGGCGGCGGCAAGTCCAGCCTGCTCGCACTGTTCTTCAACCTGCTGTTGCCCGGCAAAGCCGACTTTATCGGCTACACGAAGAAGAAGGGCCTTATCGACTACGTCCTGGAAGGCAAACCCGCCCACGTCATCGCGGAATGGGAGGACGATGCCTCTCCCTTCGGGATCCCCGCGCTGGTCACCGGCGCCGTCTACCAGTGGCCCGACGGACACCGCCCGGCCAACGACGACGACGCCTGGGACAAACTCCAGCGCGCCTGGTACACCCTTCGCCCCTCCGGGACCACCGGCCTCACCACCCTGCCCGTGCACACGCTGGGCGGCTGGCGCAGCAAGAGCGACTACCTCAAGGCCCTCACACAGCTGATGCAGGCGGATCACCACCTGGACCTGCAGATCGTGAACGACGGCAACCACACCACGTGGGAGAAGATGCTGTCCAACCGCGGGCTCGACCCACGGCTGCTGCAGGTGCAGCGCCGGATGAACCTCGACGAGGGGGCGATCACCGAACTCTTCCAGTTCGACAGCGCCGAGGGGTTCCTGGAGCTCCTCATCGACCTGGTCGTCGATCCCACCCAGCCCACGACCGTGCGCGCCAACCTCAAGGACCAAGCAGAACGACTGGCCAAGCGGCCCGCCCGTGAACTCGAACTACGCTTCCTGACCGCCGCTATCACCCGTCTGCGGCCATTGCAGCAGGCGGTTGCCGACACGGCGGCCCTCCATGCGCAGATGGCCGCCGCTCACGCGGCCGGCGAGCTGGCCTGTACATGGATCAGTGCCCGTCACGATGCCCTCACCGCTCAGAAGGCGTCGTTGGCCGCCGGTGCCAGCCAGGCGCAACAGAAGGCCGAACAGGCGCGTTGCCGCGCCGAAGAGCGCCGGCAGCGGGCCGATGTTCTCGACCTCGCGGCTGCGGTTCTCACCGCCAAGGCCCGCCGTGCCGACCAAGAGCGGGCCGAAGCAGCCAAGGAGAAGACCGAAGCGCAGATGAGAGCCTGGCAGTCGGTTCATATCCACCTGGAGCGCGAGGGCCTGGAGCGCGAGCAGGCCGAGTTGAATAGGCTGCTCACCCGTCGTGTTCACGATGCTGCCCCGCTGCGGGAAGCGGTGGAAAGTGCCGGCGCCATGTTGCGCGCCAAGCTCACCCAGGTCATCGAGGAGCGCGAGGCCGAGTCCGCGGAACTCACGCAGCGCGTCAAGGATGCCGAACGCGAGGGGAAGACGGCGGACCAGGCCGAGACGCAGCACCTGGTCGCTGCGGAGCAGGCCCGCAGTAGCGTTGCCCGCCTGCAGCAGTCCCTCAAGAAGATCGACGCCCTGATCTCTCAGGCCCGTACGGACGGCCTACTGCAGCAGGAGGAGACTCCGGAGGAGGCCCACGTCCGCTGGTCAGCCGACAATGCCCAGCTGGAAACCCAGTTGACGCGTGGTCAGGTGCGCCTCAAGGAACTGGCTGAACAGCTCGCGGAACTGGCCGGTGACCGGGATACGACTGACAGGCACTGGCGGGAGGCAGCCAACGAGTACGACCGGATCTGGGACCGTTGGAGCCAGCTCCGTGCACAGCAGGAGCGCCTGGCCCGACACCCCCGGCTGGCCGAACTAGCGCTGCTGGACGACGAAGTAGCCGCAGGGAATAGCCTGGACTTCGATGTCGCCGGCTATCCCCTGCTGAAGATGCTGGACCAGGAGATCACGCGTGCGCGGGACGCACTGATTGCCGAGCAGCTCGCAGTAGCCGCCGACCGGCGAGCCCTGGCCTGCCTGGAGACCGAGGGCTATCTCCCCGCGCCCCTGGAGACCGAGCGCGCCCTGGCCGCACTCAAGGCGGCTGACATCTCGGTGGAAGCGGTCAGCGGTCTTCAGTTCCTGCGAGAATCCCTGCCTCCCCGCCAGCACGCCGCCGCGATCGCCACCGCCCCCGACGTCGTCGGCGGCATCGTCGTCCTTGGTGACGTCGATGACCAGGATCTGCGCCGTCAAATCGCTGCTACCGGTGTGAGCACTCGCTCAGTGATCTCGGTCTGCGACAGCGCCACCGCCCGTGCTCGCCTCACTGACACGGACCACGCCGATGTCCATGCCGTCTTCCCCGTCCAGAGGGCAGCTCTGGAGCCCCAGGCCGCCGAAGAGGAACAGGTACGGCTCCGGACCCGCATCAGCGAAAGCGCAGAACACTGTCAGCACATCACCACTGCCCAGGATCGCGACCAGTCTCTGGTCCGCGAACTGGCCGCACACCTGGAAGCCTTTGGGGCTGCCCCTCGCCAACCGCTGAAGGAGTCCCTGGACCGGGCCGAATCCCGCAGAGACGGCTGGAAGGACAAGCTCGACGCCCAGCACATGAGTCGTCGGCAGGTGCTGTCCGAACGCGACCGGATCCAGCAGCAGATTGCTGAGGCCGCCGGTCGCCTGCGGAAGGTGGCAGCCAGCGAGGAACGAGCCCGGCAGGTAGCTGAACAGGCACAGCGCACCAGCGACCTGCGAGAACAACTTGCCTCTGTACAGGAACACCAAGCCGACCGGCAGGAACGGGCACGCCTGGCCACCAGCAACAAGAAGGACGCCCGCAAAGCCGAGCAGCGTCACCGGCGCGACGAGACACTCTGCAGGCAGGATCTGAAACGATACCGAAGCGCACTGCGCAAGCTCGCCACCTTGGCGCCCGAGGACCCGGACGTGAGCCTGAACCAGCGAACCTTGGAGCGCTCCTCCCTGGACGCCTTGCAGGAACGGTTCACCAACGCCCGGACCGCCTATGAGTCCGACACTGCAGATACCCAGCTGCGCACCGACCTTGCCATCACCGCTGGCCGGTTGGAGACGGCGAACAAGGCCCTGGCCGCGTTGGACGACGCCACCCGCGCACTCACCGCCGAGCTCGCCGCACGTCCCGAGGCCCAAGCCCCGGACCGCCGTGACCACGCTGTGGAGCAGGCCGAGCACGATGCCAGTGAAGCTGGCGAGCAGGCAACACGCAGCGCCATGCGGGCCGAGCAGGCCGCAGAGGCCGAAGCGTCCGCCAGCCACAAGCTCGGCGACACAGCAACCGCGTCAGCCTCTCTGGCCGACTTCTCTGGGCCCGAAGCGGCTGAGACCGCAGCACGAGAAACCCGGAAGGAGGCCGAGCAGGCCGATCGCGACCACACCGCCTACACCGAGCAGCACCACGCCCTCAAGGACAAGGCCAACACAGCAGCGCTGACCGCGAGTTCCTTGTCCGGCGCCCACCAAGTACTCCAGGCCAGTCTCAATGCGCTGGCCACTCAATGGTCGCCCATCTCCGAGGAACCGCCCGCGGATGCCGACGCCTGGCTCACCGAGCACTGCGGCATTACAGCCCAAGGCGCGTCCGCCTTGACCGAGGAACAGGCTCACCAGCTGCGGGATCTGCTGACCGAAACCATCACCGCCGCACAGGCGACCCTGGCAAAAGCCACCCGCAAACTCGCCAACTCCACCCGCCACGTACAACAACTAGCCGCCGACCGGCAGTACACCGATGCCGTCGACGCACAGATCGTCGCCCGACTCAGTGAGGACCCCGCACAGCTGCACGCATCCCTGCCCGAACTGCTCCCGGAGATCGAGCTCCGCGAGAAGCGCATCACCAAGCTGCTCGATCAACTCACCGAGGACCAGCTCCTCCTGGTACAGCAGTGCGCGGCCCTCACCAAGACCATCGTGGCGATGCTGCACCAGGTCGCCCGGCACTCCAAGCTCCCTGCCGGACTGGGCGCCTGGTCGGGCAAGCCCTTCCTTACGCTCAAACTCGCCGACTGGGGCAGCGAGGAGACCCTCACCCACCGCATATCCACCTGCGTCGACATCCTGGTCGCCAACGTCGCTGCCAAGCACTCCAGCAGCGCCAATGTCCTACCCCCCGCGCTCGACTTGGCCAAGCGTCTGGTCCTCGCCGCCCTGGGCGGCAGCGGAAGCATCACCGCCAAAGTCCTCAAGCCCCACCCCGTGCCGGTCATGGACCCCGTCGACGTCACGAAGATCAAGAAGTTCTCCGGCGGTGAACTCCTGACCGTGTCCGTGCTGTTGTACTGCTGCCTGGCGCAGGTACGTGCCGCCAACCGCAACAGCGGGCTTCCCGGCGGTGTCGGCACCCTGCTGCTGGACAACCCGATGGGCAAGTCCAACTACGTGCCGTTCATCGACCTCCAGCGCACCGTCGCCGCCACTCATGGTGTCCAACTCATCTACACCACGGGTGTGGAAGACCTCGACGCTGTCGGCCGCTTCCCGCTCATCCTGCGCTTGCGCAACAACGCGCACGACGCTCGCAGCGGCCACCGCCTCGTCCAGCTGTCGGAACGCTACGGGGATGCGGTCAGCGCCGGCATCATCGATGCCCGCTCCGACGGGATCCGTGCCGCACGGCTGTACCGGTTCCCGCTCGCCGAGTCTGACAACGACCAGTCGGACGATTCCGCGGAAGCGGATGACCGGGATGGGGAAGACGGCGCATGACCACGCCACGCACGCTCGACAAGATTCTGCTGGACCGGCTGAACGCGCACCCGCGGAAACGGGTTCCCTTCGACGACCTGGCCGCCGCCGCGTACACCTCGAACCCGGCACTCCTCACCGCGCCCGAACGGCGTCAGTTCCTTGCCGACGCTCTCGCTGTTCTCCGGGACACCGGCGCCCTTAAGCTGCCCGTCACCCGGAAGCTTTGGGACCACACGGCGCTTCCGCCCCTGCCCCAATGGGCCGAGCGTATTGACCCGCCCCGTCCAGCCGTCAGCCGACTCCCTACCCGATCTTGGGTAGCAGCGCTGTCGTTCCTCGACGGCCTCCGACTTAGCCCGCACGACCATCACTTGTTCACCCGCCTCAACGGCTTCCTCCTCGCCGACGGAGCCAGCAGCGAACTGGTACCGCTCCGCGACCGTGCCTTCGAGCTGTTCGGCGACGAGAAACACCTCGACGGCATTCACGACTCGAAATGGGTACTCGGCGGCTTCCTGAGCATCAAGGACCACCTACGGGCTTACCTCACCCCAGAGCCTCTGAACATCATCGAGCTCGGGGCGGCGCCCTGGCTTCTGATCGTCGAGAACACAGCCGCCTTCGACAACCTCCGCCGCATTCTGCGAAATTGGCCCCACCCCAACGAAGTGGGTTGGCTCGCTTTCGGCGACGGCGACCGCATCGCCTCCAGCATCACCACGCTCCCGGACCGCCTCGCCGAAACAGGCCGGACGCTCACGGAGATCCTGTACTACGGAGACCTCGATTACGACGGTCTTCACTGCGTGATCCTCGCCAGCCAGCGATCAGTGTCGATCGGCCTCCCCCCGCTCACCCCAGCAGACGGGCTCTACGCAGCACTCCTCAAATGCGCACACCGAAAGACCGCTGTAGTCACTCCCGAAGCCGCCCACACCGTCAGCGCCTGGCTGCCCTCACCACTCGCCAACGAGGCAATTGGCATACTTACCAACGGAACCGTTGTCCGCCAGGAAGCCCTACTACTCACCGCACTGCGCCAGGTCCTCACACCAATCAATGGCAACTTGCGGCAACAACTCGCCACTGTCGCCGCCGACGCGGGCACGCCGTACAACTAGCCGTGTCTCTGGAGCTGGGATCCGTGTCTCGCCTCATTCCATGATGATCCAGGTATGAGGCGAGGGATCTGCCAGATGACCAGTGGGCCGTGCTGGGACCGAGTGCGTATTCCCGCGCAGGAGCAATGAGGCGGAATATAGCGGCGGATCCCCGGTTACCGAAACCGGGGATCCGCCGCATTCTTATAGCTCCACCGCCACTCACTGACCGCCGCATCGAAAGGCAGCACCACGACAGCAGCCCACAACTACGCACCCCGGCCGTACACGACCGCGCCGCCAACGGCCCGCTACGCTGCGGCGTAACTGAGACGGAACAGGTCCTGGGCACGCTCCAGATCCCGCTCGTTGCGCAGCTGCAGCTCCAGGTCGCCAGTGCCGTGGTGACCGAGCCCCGTCACGTCCCGGGTGAAGCCCGGAACGAGGCCGACCTCCTTTGGGTCCGCCTTGAGGTAAACGAGGAGCTTGGTCTGCTGCGGCGCGAGCACGCAGGCAAAGTTCCGCAGCCGCTGGTAGGCCGCGTACTGCTTGCGCTGCACCCGGGTGACGCCGGCCCCGAGGCCGGTCAGCACCTCGTCGACCGCCTCGGCCAGCTCGGTCACCGCGCCGTCTTGCCGACGGGCAGTCGGCAGCCCCACCCCGCGCCGGCGAACCCGCCGGGAAGCGGCCGACTGCCCGGTGACCGACGCCACGGTCTCCAGGCCGAAATGGTCACTGCCGTAGTACCGGTAGCGGACCAGGTCGATGCTGCGCCGGTGCTCGCGTACGGCGTGCGCGTCGTAGCGGGTGAAGTCGCCAGCCACGCAGATCAGCCGGGGTGCGCTCCACAGGATCTGGGACGCGGCCGCCACCCCGAGCCGGTCGCGAACCAGGTTCCGGAAGGCGTCCTTGTGGTTCGTCAGCCAGGCCATGTAGTAGAGGCCCTGGTTGATCACACCTGCGTCGGTGCCGCGCTTGTACTCGACGATCACGGGTGCACCGTTCTCGTCGAGGCCCAGCGAGTCGATCCGCCCTCCGTCGACACAGTCGATGACGTACTCGCTAGCGAGGAACGTGACGCCGAGCATCGTCTCCATGTGCGCCTCGACGAGGTCCTGTACATCCGCCTCGACCTTAGCCAGACCCGGCACGACCTCGGTCACGCCGCTCTGCGTATTGAACAGCTTCAGCCCCACCACTCCCCCTGCACGAGCACGATGCCAGACATCAACGTCGCAGACCGCAGGGTTATTTCCGCCAGGGAAGCCTCTCTCGTCCCGCGCCACAGCAAGCACTTGGCGCTCGGTGCCTTCGTCTTACACGCAAGCCGTGCGGATGGTGTTGTGCTAGCTGAGTGGTGCCAAGCGCTCACTGTCCAAGATGAGGCGCCAGTCACGTGGCTTCCCTGAAATCGGGGAAGGGGGCACTTCCGGTGAGCTTGGCTCGCTTGATAGCCACGGCCTCGGGATCGGCCGGGCCGTTGGCCTGGTCGAACTCGGCGATCAGGTCGTTCAAATTGTCGCGCTCGAGCTGGCGTTGTGCGGCCTTCTCCAGGTACGCGGATACGCCGCGCTTGCCCACCCGCTCGCGAATGGCCTGCAGGGTTCCGACGGTGAGGGAGACAATGATCCTGCTGGTGGGGCCGCCGCCGGGGAAGAAATCCGTGTCACCTTCAGCCATGGGATGAGTGTGGCATTCCCAGGCTCAGGGCGGGGGGCGCCTGCCCAGGTCCGCCCCCGCAGCCCTCAGTGAGTACGCAAAAGGCGCCTCCGCGCCTGAAACCATCCAGGCTTAGAGGCGACTCTTACGCGCCTGACGATCTGTCAGGTTTCGGGCCCGGCGTGCGTCAAACGTGCGTCAGAAGGGCCCAACGTGCGTCGAATATGCGTCAAGATATCGCCCGTAACGCCCACAGCGCACATAATGCACACTCGGAGAAACCGCAGGTCAGGCACCCTTTGCGGCGGGCTCAAGGATCGCCACGCACTCCACATGATGGGTCATCGGGAACAGGTCGAACGCCCGCAGCGACCGCACCTTGTACCCGCCCTCCTTGAAGTACCCGAGGTCCCGCGCGAGGGCAGCCGGGTCGCAGGCGACGTATGCGATGCGGCGGGCGCCGAGCGTCGTGAGGTGGGTGACCGTCTTCTTGCCCGCGCCCGCGCGCGGCGGGTCCAGGACGACGAGGTCGACCTCGGAGATGCCGGTGCGCGGCAGGACCGCCTCGACCTTGCCCTGCTCGATGCGGACGCGGTCGAAGGCCTCCAGGTTGTGCCGGGCGTCCTCGACCGCGCGCTTGCCGGACTCGATGCCGAGGACAGCGCCCTTGTCGCCGACCCGGTCCGCGAGCGCGCCCGCGAAGAGGCCGACGCCGCAGTACAGGTCGAGCGCCATGTCGCCCTTGCGCGGCAGCAGGCCCTGCATCACGGCGCGCATCAGCGTGTCCGCGGCCTGCGGGTGCACCTGCCAGAAGCCGCCGCTGCCGACACGGTAGGTGCGGTTGTCGGCACGCTCACGCACGAACGCGCGGCCGTGGACGCGGTGGACGCCACCGTCGTGCTCCTCGACCCGCATCACGGAGACGGGCTTGTCCAGCTCGACCAGCGGAAGGCGGGCGCCGGGCTTCGGCGCGAGGATCACCTGCCGGTCGTTCGAACCAGTGGCCGCGATCGCCTCGACCGACTCCATGCCGGACCAGTCCCGCTTCTCGATGCCCAGCTCGGACACGCCCTCGGCAGCGATCATGCAGTGCTCGATCGGCTCGACCTCGTGCGAGCGGTGGCGGCGCAGTCCCGCGTTGCCGTCGGCGTCGACCGCGTACTGGACGCGCGTACGCCACTGCGGGACCTCGCCCGGGGGAAGCTTGTCGCCCTCGGCCGGCATCACCGTGCCGTCCCAGCCGGCCTGCTCGGGCGTGAGACCCGCGAGCCGCTGCAACTGCTCGGCGACGACCTCACCCTTGAGACGCCGCTGGGCGCCGGGCTTGGCGTGCTGCCAGTCGCAGCCACCACAGCGGCCGGGGCCCGCGTACGGGCACGGCGCCTCGACGCGGTCCTTGGACGCCTCGATGACCTGCACGGCGTCGGCCCGCAGGAAACGCGCGCCCTCCTCGCCGTCGGTCACCCGCGCCACGACCCGCTCTCCGGGCAGCGTGTGCCGTACGAAAAGGACCTGACCCTCGGCCGTACGCGCGATGCAGTGACCGCCGTGCGCGACGGGGCCGACCTCGACCTCGTACTCCTCCCCCACCAGTGACTTCGTCGGTTCTGCCTGCATGGCGGGGCTCCAGTACGTAAGGGGGAAGATCTTTTGGCATCGCGGGCCACATATGAAAGCGGCCGGACAACAGCCCACCAGCTTACGTGGCTGTCGCCCGGCCGCTCACCAGGGCAGGTCCTCCTGTGGAGGGACTACTTCGAGCTGGGCTCCTTCGGGCGCTTCTCCACCGGACCGCGCCGCACGGCACCCGGCGCGTTCCACTCGGACCGCCTGCGGGCCCGCTTCTTGGCGGCCTCGGAGGACTCCAGCTGATACGGGACGGACGTCACCATGATGCCGGGCGTGAAGAGCAGCCGGCCCTTCAGCCGCAGCGCGCTCTGGTTGTGCAGCAGGTGCTCGTACCAGTGACCCACCACGTACTCCGGGATGATCACGCTCACGGCGTCGCGCGGGGACTCCTTACGGAGGTTCTTGACATACTCGATGATCGGCCGGGTGATTTCCCGGTACGGCGAGTCAAGAACCTTGAGCGGCACGTCGATACCTCGACGCTCCCACTCCTCTCTCAACGTCTTCGTCTCGGCTGGATCAACATTGACGCTCAACGCCTCAAGGGTGTCCGTACGCATCAACTTCGCGTACGCGAGCGCACGCAGCGTCGGGCGGTGGATCTTCGAGACGAGGACGAGGGAGTGCACGCGCGAGGGGCGCACGCTGTCGTCCGTCGGGGTCTCCGGGGCGGCGATCTCCTCGGCGACCCGGTCGTAGTGCTTGCGGATCACGGTCATCGTCACGAAGAAGATGCACATGCCGAGCAGCGCGACCCAGGCACCGTGCGTGAACTTCGTCAGGAGGACGACCACGAGGACCAGGCCGGTCAGGAACGCGCCGAACGTGTTGATCGCGCGCGAGCGGACCATGCGGCGCCGCTTGGCGGGGTCCCGCTCCGTGGCCAGGTGCCGGTTCCAGTGCCGCACCATGCCGATCTGGCTGAGCGTGAACGACACGAACACGCCCACGATGTAGAGCTGGATCAGGCGCGTCGAGTCGGCCCCGTAGATGACGACCAGGAGGGCCGCCGCGCCGGCCAGGAGCACGATGCCGTTGGAGAACGCGAGGCGGTCGCCGCGGGTGTGCAGCTGGCGCGGCAGGTAGCGGTCCTGGGCGAGGATCGAGCCGAGCAGCGGGAAGCCGTTGTACGCGGTGTTGGCCGCGAGGAAGAGCACGAGGGCGGTGGCGGCCGCGAGGACCAGGAACATGAAGCTGCCGCCGCCGAAGACGGCCTCGGCGACCTGCGAGATCACCGGGTCCTGCACGAAGCCGGCACCGACCGCCGCACCGTTGTGGATCAGATCCTTCGCCGGGTTCTCGGCCATCCGCACATCGGTCACAAGGGCGAGCACGATGATTCCGCAGAACATGGTGACGGCGAGGCCGCCCATGAGCGCGAGCGTGCTCGCCGCGTTCTTCGACTTGGGCTTGCGGAACGCCGGTACGCCGTTGGAGATCGCCTCGACGCCGGTGAGCGCCGCACATCCTGAGGAGAAGGCACGCAGCAGCAGGAAGACCAGGGCGATGCCCGCGAGGCCCTGGTGCTCCGCCTTGATGTGGAAGTCGGCGGTGGGCGCGTGCATGGAGTCGCCGAGGACGAGCCCGCGGAACGCACCCCAGGCGATCATGATGAAGACGCCGGCCACGAAGACGTACGTGGGAATGGCGAAAAGCTTCCCCGACTCCTTCACACCGCGCAGGTTCATCAAGGTGAGCAGCACGATCACGACGACCGCGCACATCACCTTGTGCTCGACCACGAAGGGGATCGCGGAGCCGAGGTTCTCGATGCCGGAGGAGATCGACACGGCGACGGTCAGGACGTAGTCGACGAGCAGCGCGCTCGCGACGGTGAGCCCGGCCTTCGGACCGAGGTTGGTGTTGGCCACCTCGTAGTCGCCGCCACCGCTCGGATAGGCGTGGACGTTCTGGCGGTAGGAGGCGACGACCGTGAACATCAGCACGACGACCGCGAGCGCGATCCAGGGGCTGAAGTGGTACGCCGACACGCCCGCGATGGAGAGGACCAGCAGGACCTCGCCGGGCGCGTACGCCACGGAGGACAGCGGGTCGGAGGCGAAAACGGGGAGGGCGATGCGCTTCGGCAGGAGCGTTTCTCCGAGCCGGTCGCTGCGCAGAGCGCGCCCGATCAAGATCCGTTTGGGCACGTCGGTCAGTTTGGACACGGAGAGGATCGTAAGCGTTCGAACCGGGGGCCGCCCACCCACCACCCCCATTCAGCTTCGTGCTCTGTGCCACGCCTCCGACGATCTCCCCGCCGACGCGGAGGACGAGTTCTCTTACAGAGCCGATACGGTGGTCCCGAGCGCGAGCCGCAATGCTGCCCGCACCGTGCCCGAGATCAAGCCGCACCGGGCGGACCAAGCCGCGAGAGAGAGCCATGAGCAGGACGTTTACGCAGGTCAAAAGGCCTATGAGGAGTGCGGGGTAGGGCCGTGCATATCGTGATCATGGGCTGTGGCCGAGTAGGGTCCCAACTCGCCCAGACCCTGGAGCAGCAGGGCCACACGATCGCCGTGGTCGATCAGGACCCGACGGCGTTCCGTCGCCTGGGTTCGGGTTTCGGCGGCCGTCGCGTCACCGGAGTCGGTTTCGACCAGGACACCCTGCGCGAAGCGGGCATCGAGGAGGCCGGCGCCTTCGCCGCGGTCTCCAGTGGTGACAACTCGAACATCATCGCCGCGCGCGTGGCGCGCGAGATGTTCGGCATCGAGAACGTGGCGGCGCGCATCTACGACCCCCGCCGTGCGGAGGTCTACCAGCGCCTGGGCATTCCGACGGTCGCCACGGTCCGCTGGACCGCCGACCAGATGCTGCGGCGCCTCCTGCCGTCCGGCGCCGAGCCGCTGTGGCGCGATCCCACCGGCGGCGTCCAGCTCGCCGAGGTGCACACGTCGGAGTCCTGGATCGGCCAGAAGATCAGCCGCCTCCAGGAGGAGACGGGCGTGCGCGTCGCGTTCCTGACCCGGCTCGGCGAGGCAATACTGCCGACGTCGCAGACGGTGCTCCAGGAGGGCGACCTCGTGCACGTGATGATGCGCACGGACGACGTCGAGAAGGTCGAGGCGGCGTTCGCCGAGGGCCCTGATGAGGAAGGCGGTCACTGATGAGGGTCGCCATTGCCGGAGCCGGGGCGGTCGGCCGTTCGATCGCGGGCGAGCTCCTTGAGAACGGTCACGAGGTGCTCCTCGTCGACAAGGCGCCGACGGCCATCTCGGTCGAGCGCGTGCCGCAGGCGGAGTGGCTGCTCGCCGACGCCTGCGAGATCACGTCCCTGGACGAGGCGGCGCTGCAGCGCTGCAACGTGGTCATCGCGGCCACCGGCGACGACAAGGTCAACCTGGTCGTCTCGCTGCTCGCGAAGACCGAGTACGGGGTCCCGCGGGTCGTCGCCCGCGTCAACAACCCCAAGAACGAGTGGCTGTTCAACGAGTCGTGGGGCGTGGACGTGGCCGTCTCGACGCCGCGGCTCATGTCGGCGCTCGTCGAAGAGGCGGTCAGCGTGGGCGATCTCGTCCGCCTGCTCCGCTTCAGCCACGGCGACGCGAACCTGGTGGAGCTGACCCTCCCGGAGGAGTCCGCCCTGGCCGGTACGCGGGTCGGCGACGTCCAGTGGCCGCAGGACACGTCCCTGGTGACGATCATCCGCGGCACCCGCGTCCTGGCCCCCAGCGCGGAGGACTCCCTCGAGGCGGGCGACGAGCTGCTGTTCGTCGCGGCGCAGGCGCGCGAGGAGCAGCTGGAGGACCTGCTGTCGGTGCGGCGCGAGGACGCGTAGCACCAACGTGGAAGCCCCCGGCGAGTCCTGCTCGCCGGGGGCTTTCAGGTTTTCGGGCTCTGTGGCCCTCAGGCCTCGCGGCGGTGCCGCGCGCGCCCCGACGCGTCCACGGTCCCGGCCTCCCGCTCCTTGGCGGCAGCCTCCTCCGCCTCCATCTCCGCGAACACGTCGATGGGCGCGGGCGCCTTCGCGAGGAACACCCACGTGAGCCACACGGCCAGCAGGAACGGCGGGATCTTCAACGCGACGAGCACCCAGCCGAATTGGGTCGTGTCCCCCCACAGGTACAGCGGGAACAGGATCGCGCACTTGGCCAGGAGAATGAGCCCCCAGGCCCAACTCGCCTTCGCGTACGCCTTCTTGCGGCCTGGGTTGCGGGTCCGCCAGGACAGGTTCTCCTTGAACACCGGCCCGAGGATCAGGCCGATCAGGGGCACCCCGCACAGCGTCGTGACGATGTACGCGAGCGCGAGCCCCAACGTGTAGAGCATGCCCGGCAGATAGAAGTCCTTGGCGTTGCCCGTCATCATCGCGAAGACGACACCGAAGGCGACACCGAAGACGCCACTGAAGGCGTGCTTGACGGTGTCCTTCATGACGAGGCGCACGGCGACGAGGACCAGGGACACCGCGACGGCCGCGATGGCCGACATGTGCAGGTCCTTGTTGACCGTGAAGATGCTCACGAAGAGCAGGCCCGGCAGGACGGTCTCCACCATGCCCCGCACGCCGCCGAAGGCCTCGAAGAGCGCGGCCTCCGTCACGGCCTTGTCCGTCACGTCGTCGTCCGTCACGTCCTGGCCTGTGTGTTCGCGGTCGGTCGGCTTGTCGAGGGACGTCACCGGCTACTCCCGTCCGAGCGGTCTGAGTTCGTACTTCGGATTGAACAGCACCCTACGGCCCCGACTCATCGAGATCCGTCCCGAAGCTATGAGCTTGCGCCCCGGCTCGATCCCGACGATCGAGCGCCTGCCGAGCCACACCACGTCCACGGCGGCCGAGCCGTCGAACAACTCCGCCTCCAGCGCGGGAACTCCAGCGCGTGGCCGCAGGGTTACCGTGCGCAACGTACCAGTTACGGTGACCATTTGCCGGTCCGCACAGTCGCCGATGCGCGTGCAGCCGGTGGTCTCCGAGTCCTCGCGCAGCTCCTCCGACTCCAGGTCCTCCTGGGAGCTGGACAGCCTGTCGAGCATGCGACGGAACCGGCCCGCCGGTTTCTCGGACGACGCCCTGTCGGAACGCGGAACAGCACTCATACTCGAAGCGTACCTGGGCCCTGTGACAGCGTCGTACCCGCTGGTGTACCCCGTTTTCGCGGGCCTCACCGCTCGAATCGGTAGCCCATCCCCGGTTCGGTGACGAAGTGCCGCGGGTGCGAGGGATCGGTCTCCAACTTGCGTCGCAACTGCGCCATGTACACCCGCAGATAGTTGGTCTCCGTCCCGTACGAGGGCCCCCACACCTCCTGCAGCAGCTGCTTCTGGCTGACCAGGCGGCCCGTATTGCGGACGAGGACCTCCAGGAGATGCCATTCGGTCGGAGTCAGCCGTACGTCGTGCCCGCCCCGGTTGACCTTTTTCGCGGCCATGTCGACCGTGAAGTCGGAGGTCTCGACGATCCCCTCGTCCTCGGTCCCGCCCGTGGGTTCGGCCCGCCGCACCGCCGCCCGCAGCCGGGCGAGGAGCTCGTCCATGCCGAAGGGCTTGGTCACGTAGTCGTCGGCGCCCGCGTCGAGCGCCTCGACCTTCTCGTCGGACGAATGCCGCGCGGACAGCACGAGGATCGGTACGCGGGTCCAGCCGCGCAGCCCCTTGATCACCTCGACGCCGTCCATGTCGGGCAGGCCCAGGTCGAGGACGATCACGTCGGGGTGGCGGGCGGCGGCGAGCTGCAGCGCCTGCGCCCCGTCGTGGGCGGCGTCCACCTCGTACTTGCGCGCCTTCAGGTTGATGACGAGGGCGCGCACGATCTGCGGCTCGTCGTCGACCACGAGCACCCGGGTCATGCGTGCCTGCCTCTCTGGGGTCCAGCGTCCTGACCGGCTGCTTGCCCGGCTGTCGGTACGGCTGTCGGTACGGCTGTTTGTACGGCTGTTTGTACGGCCTCCCGGACCGCGTCCTGAGGAGTGGTGCGGGTCGCGGCCCGCAGGGTGAGGACCATGGTGAGGCCGCCTCCTGGAGTGTCCTCCGCGCCGAGCGTGCCCCCCATGGCCTCCGTGAAGCCGCGCGCCACGGCGAGCCCGAGGCCCACACCGGCGCCGCGCGGAGCGTCACCGTAGCGCTGGAAGGGCTCGAAAATCCGGTCCTTGGCGTCGTCCGGTACTCCGGGCCCGCGGTCCACGACGCGCAGCTCCACACGGTCGCCGAGCGTGCTCGCGGAGACGAGGACGGGTTTGTCGGGTGGGCTGTACTTGACCGCGTTCTCGACGACGTTGGCGACAGCCCGCTCCAGGAGCCCCTTGTCGACGCTGACCATGGGCAGCGTCTCGGGCACGTCCAGGTCGACGCTGAGGTCCGGGTCCGGCACACCGACCAGCGCCATCGGCACGACCTCGTCGAGGTCGATCTCGCGGATGAGCGGGGTGACAGTGCCGGTCTGGAGGCGCGACATGTCGAGCAGGTTCCCGACCAGGTGGTCGAGCCGGTCGGCGCCCTCCTCGATCCCGGCGAGCAGTTCCGCCTGGTCCTCGGGCGACCAGTCGACGTCCTCGGAGCGCAGTGACGACACCGACGCCTTGATGCCCGCGAGCGGCGTCCGCAGATCGTGCGAGACGGCGGCCAGCAGGGCCGTACGGATGCGGTTGCCCTCGGCGAGCGCCCGCGCCTGGTCGGCCTCGGACTGCAGGCGCTGGCGGTCGAGCACGACGGCGGCCTGCGCGGCGAAGGCGGCGAGCACGCGCCGGTCCTCCGCGGGCAGCACGCGCCCGGTCAGGGCGAGCGCCAGGTGGTCTCCGACCGGCATGTCGACGTCGGCGTCCTCGGGCCGGCCGAGGGACTGCGCGCCGACGCTCGCCGCGCAGGTCCACGGCGCGGTGTCGCCCTCCCGCTCCAGGAGCGCCACGGACTCCATCGCGAAGGTCTCCCGTACGCGTTCGAGGAGCGCCTCCAGGCTGGTGTCGCCGCGCAGCACGCTGCCCGCCAGGACGGAGAGGATCTCGGACTCGGCGCGCAGCCGGGCCGCCTGGTGGGTGCGCCGCGCCGCGGTGTCGACGACCGAGGCCACGGACACCGCGACGCCCACGAAGATCACGATGGCGACGATGTTGCGGGGGTCGGCGACGGTCCACAGGTGCAGCGGCGGCGTGAAGAAGTAGTTGAGCAGCAGGGAGCCGAAGGCCGCCGACGCCAGCGCCGGGAGCAGTCCGCCGACCAGGGCGGCGGCGACCGTCAGCGACAGGAACAGCAGCATGTCGTTGGCGAGGCCGAGGTCGCTGTTGGCGTGCGTGAGGCCCAGCGCGAGCAGCGCGGGGCCGCCGATGCCGGTGAGCCAGCCCCACACGATTCGGGACCGGCCGAGCCGGGCGCCGCGGGCGACGGGCAGTCCGCGCCCCTTGGCGACCTCGTCGTGGGTGACGATGTGCACGTCGAGGTCGGCCCCGGACTCGCGGGCGACGGTCGCGCCGACGCCGGGGCCGAACATGTACTGCCAGGTCTTGCGCCGCGAGGAGCCGAGGACGATCTGCGTGGCGTTGACGCCGCGGGCGAACTCCAGAAGGGCGGCGGGAATGTCGTCGCCGATGACGTGGTGGAACGTGCCGCCCAGGTCTTCGACGAGGGTGCGCTGGACTGCCAGTTCCTTGGGCGAGGCGGCGGTGAGGCCGTCGCTGCGGGCGATGTAGACCGCGAGCACCTCGCCGCCCGCGCCCTTCTCGGCGAGCCGCGCCGCGCGCCTGATCAACGTACGGCCCTCGGGTCCTCCGGTCAGGCCGACGACGATGCGCTCGCGGGCCTGCCACGTGGAGCGGATGTTGTGCTCGCCCCGGTACTCCTGGAGGTACTCGTCGGCCCGGTCGGCGACCCACAGGAGCGCCAACTCCCGCAGTGCGGTGAGGTTTCCGGGGCGGAAGTAGTTGGAGAGTGCCGCATCGACCTTGTCGGGCTTGTAGATGTTGCCGTGGGCCATGCGGCGGCGCAGCGACTGGGGCGACATGTCGACGAGCTCGATCTGGTCGGCACGGCGGACGACCTCGTCGGGGACCGTCTCCCGTTGACGTACACCAGTGATCGAATCAACCACATCGCCCAACGACTCAAGATGCTGGATGTTGACGGTCGATATGACGTCGATGCCCGCACCGAGCAGTTCTTCGACGTCCTGCCAGCGCTTGGCGTTGCGTGACCCGGGCACGTTCGTGTGGGCCAGTTCGTCGACGAGGGCGACGGCCGGGGCGCGCCGCAGCACGGCGTCCACGTCCATCTCGTGGAAGACCGTCCCCCGGTACGCGAGCTCCCGGCGCGGGATCTGCTCCAGGCCGTGCAGCATCACCTCGGTGCGCGGCCGGTCGTGATGCTCGACGAACGCCACCACGCAGTCCGTGCCCCGCTCCACCCGGCGGTGCGCCTCCGACAGCATCGCGTACGTCTTGCCGACGCCCGGTGCCGAACCGAGGTAGATCCGTAGTTTGCCCCGCGTCCCGCGTCCCATGGCCTCATTGTCTTCCGGTGACTGCTCCACGCAGCGTCGAGCCTACGGCCTGCGATCTGCGCAAATGGGGCGGATGACGGCCGGACGGGTGGCCTTGACGCAACCCTGATGCCCCCTGATGCCCCCTGATGCACGAAACCGGGGCCGCGCACCCTGACGGATGCGCGACCCCGGCCTCGTACGGCTGTGTGAGCGCCTCAGCGCACCTCGGTGATCTCCGGGCCGCGGGCCAGCTGGCCCATGCCGCCGGAGAAGCGCGAGGGCTCCTGGCCCTCACCCTGGGAGCTCTCGGCGACCATCTGCGCGTCGTCGGGGAGCTTCAGGACGATCGGGTCACGCGGGGCCATCGGGCCCTCGCCGCGCACCACGACGGTGTCCTTGAAGATCTGCTCCAGGAGACCGGCCGCCTGCGGCTGCACGGCACCCTGGCCCGAGATCACGCCGCGCAGGAACCAGCGCGGGCCGTCCACGCCGATGAAGCGCACGACCTGGAAACCGCCCGTGCCGTCCGGCAGTTGCACCGGCACCTGGGCACGCAGTTCCCAGCCGAGCGAGCCCTCGACCTCGTCGATCACACCACCCTGCTGAGTGATGCCGGAGGCGATCTCCTCGCGGACCTCGCCCCAGATGCCCTCCTTCTTGGGGGCGGCGAAGGCCTGCAGCTGGATCGCGCTGTCCTGGAGGACGACGGTCGCCGCGACGATCGCGTCGCCCGCGACCTCCACACGCAGCTCCATGCCCTCCACGCCGGGGACGAAGACTCCGCCCAGGTCGACCCGGCCCTCGCCGGGCTCGCGGACCTCGGAGGCGTCCCAGGGACCGTCGGGACGGGGCTCGGGCTCGAGCCGGACGCGGTCCGACTCCTGCTCGTCCGAGTCGACGCTGCCGACGCTGTCAGCGTTCTCAGCGAACTGCTCGGCCTCGCCGGCCGCATCCTCGGCGGCGCCGTTCTTGTTACGACGTCCGAACACGTCACTGTCCTTCCCGGTCGGATACGACCGAAGCGTATCGATTCCCACCCTTTTGACCGTCCGCGCCACTGTCGGCAACGGTCGGGCCACCCACGGCAGCGTGCCCGCCGGTGGACCCGAAGCCCCCTCCGGCCCGCACCGAATCGGGAAGCTCCGCGACCTCCTGGAAGCGGACCCTCTCGACCTGCTGGACCACCAGTTGGGCAATCCGGTCGAAGCGCTCGAACCGCACGCTCTCGCGCGGGTCGAGATTCACCACGATCACCTTGATCTCCCCACGGTACCCGGCATCCACCGTCCCTGGGGCATTCACCAGAGCCACGCCGCAGCGCGCTGCGAGGCCGGATCTGGGGTGCACAAAGGCCGCGTACCCCTCGGGCAGGGCGACCGACACACCGGTGGGCAGGACGACCCGCTCACCGGGCGCGAGTTCGCACGCCTCGGTGGTACGCAGATCCGCTCCGGCGTCGCCGGGGTGCTCGTACGAGGGCAGCGGCACGTCGGGGTCGACGCGCCGCAGGAGCACGCCGAGTTCGCTGCCGGGGCCGCCGGACACAATGCTCACGGGTTCACCTCGAAGGCGCGGGCGCGCCTGACCTGGTCGGGGTCGCTCATGGCCGCCTCGATCTCTGCCGGGCGGCCGTTCTCGATGAAGTGGTCGACCTTGACCTCGATGAAGAGGGCTTCGGCACGCACCGCCACGGGCCCGTCGGGGCCGCCGATCCGGCCGGTCGCGGTCGAGTAGATCTTGCGGCCGGCGACGGCCGTCACCTCGGCGGACAGATACAGCACCGTGTCCACGGGAACGGGCCGCACGAAGTCGGTCTCCAGGCGGCCGGTCACGGCGATGGCCTGAAGCAGCCAGTTCAGGGAGCCGAGCGTCTCGTCGAGCGCGGTAGCGAGGACCCCGCCGTGCGCGAGACCCGGCGCGCCCTGATGCGCGGGGCGCACGGTGAACTCGGCGGTGACGGTGACGCCTTCACCGGCCCGCGCCTCCAGGTGCAGCCCGTGCGGTTGGTCGCCGCCGCAGCCGAAACAGTGTCCGTAGTGCGCGCCGAGGAGCTCGCCGGGGGCGGGCGCGTCGGGGTGCCGCACCGGGGCTATGGCGTCGGCGGGGGGCGTCAGAGCTGCAGAAGTACCACTCACAGCCGCAGACCTTACCCGCGCGTCCTATCAGTGCACGCATCGTGCCAAGCTTGACCCCATGGAGCTCTCGACGACGCCTTACGACGAACGACTCACCGCGCCCCGTACGTGGTGGTTGATCACGTTCATGGTGGGGGTTGTCGGGGCCATCATCATGCTGCCCTTCGGCCCGTTGCCACTGCTCGGCGGCTTCGTCGTCGGACTGGTCGTCGCGGCCGTGATCACCAGCTCGTACGGCTCGGCGCGGGTCCGTGTCGTGGCCGACTCGCTGGTCGCGGGCGACGCGAAGATCCCGCTGTCCGCGCTCGGCGAGGTGCACGTGCTGGACGCGGAGGAGGCACGCGCGTGGCGCACGTACAAGGCCGACCCGCGCGCCTTCATGCTGCTGCGCAGCTATGTCACGACCGCGGTGCGGGCGGAGATCACGGATCCGTCGGACCCGACGCCGTACGTCTACCTGTCGACGCGCGACCCTGAAGCTTTGGCAAAGGCTCTGAGCCGCGCCTGAACTCCGGGCCGCGCCCGGCGAGGGCGGGGTCAGGCCCCGATCTCCAGGGCGTCGGGCGGCTCCTCCAGGGGCGACTGTTCGTTCAGCGCCTCCCAGGGGACCTGGTGTCGCCGCAGGTCCTGGCGTACCCGGTCGGCCAGTTTTCTGGTGTCACGCCGGTTCATGAACGCTCCCACGGCCGCGCCGATCATGAACGGCGTCAGGCTCGGAAGGTTCCGCACCATCCGCTTCATGATCTGCTGCCGCAGCTCGCGCTTCATCTGCCCGCCGAGCGCTGCGTTGACCGTGGTCGGCTTCGCCACGTCGATGCCGCGCTCTTCCGTCCATGCGGTCAGGTAGGCGCCGCTACGGGCCTTCAGGGCCCCTGGCGGGCGCAGTCCGTAGACCTCGTGCAGCTCGGCGATCAGCTTGAGCTCGATCGCGGCCACGCCGGTCACCTCCGCGGCCAGTTCGGTCGGCATCGCGGGCGGTACGGGCAGCATCGCGGCGGCGCCGACTCCCGCACCCACGGTGGATGTTGCTGCGGCCGCGCCCGTGACCAGCTTGTCCGCGAGCTGTTCCGGGTCGAGACCGGGGAACTGCTTGCGGAGGGTCGCCAGGTCCCGCACGGGAACCCGCGGCGCGATCTCGATGATGCGATCGGCGAGATAGCCGATCGAGGCCTTGGCGGCCGCGCCGCCCTTGGCCAGCCCCGTTCTGGCTGTTCTGGCACTTCTCGCGACGGCGCCGCCTCTGCGCGCACCGTCACCGCCGGCCGCCGGGGCCACCGGCAGTTCGCCCGTCGACGCGTGATCGTCCGCCGATTCGAGCGAGGCGTCTTCTCCGGGGGCACCGGGTACAGCACCTGGTGCTCCTGGGAAAGAGCCTCGCTCGTCGTCACGCACGGCCTCTGACGGGCCTTGAGCCGCCCCGCGGTCCTTCTTGTTGCGGGAGCGGCGCTTCCAGGGCGGGGTCGAGCTGGTCATGCCCGACCCGCCCTCAGTCGCAGTCGCGGCAGATGGGCTGCCCGTTCTTCTCCCGCGCGAGCTGGCTTCGGTGGTGCACCAAGAAGCAGCTCATGCAGGTGAACTCGTCCTGCTGCTTGGGCAGGACACGGACGGCCAGTTCCTCGTTCGAGAGGTCGGCGCCCGGAAGCTCCAGGCCCTCCGCCGCCTCGAACTCGTCCACGTCGACATTCGACGCCGACTTGTCGTTACGCCGCGACTTCAGTTCCTCAATGCTGTCTTCGTTGAGGTCGTCATCGGTCTTGCGTGGGGTGTCGTAATCCGTTGCCATGTCGCTCTCCCCCTCTGGGTGTCTTCGGTGTCTCAAGCGCCGTAACGCATGAGAGGCCGGACTTGTGCCCGACCTGAGGCGGAGATTTTGCCTCACATCAAGGTCTGTTACTCAATCGACACCCAACTGGATCCCTCACGAGTGATCGTCTTGGGTGGCGAACGGGACCGTACACGGTCCGATTGCCGCACTGCACAGGCGCCACCCCGTGTACTTCCCGTGATCAAGGCGCCCGAAAACCCGGACTTTCCCGGCTTTCACACGGCTTTTGCGATCACGGAGAGTGGACGGCCGAAAAAAAGCCCATGTGATCGATCACACACGACAATCTCCGGCGCAGGTCCGGAAAATTCAGCCAAAAGCGAACGTCCCCAGCGCGTCGGCGGAAGCATGTCAGATCCATGCGCCGCACGCACGTTGAACCGAGCTAGATCGGCAGGGTGACCCGCATCACGAGCCCACCCCCCTCGCGTGGCTCGGCTGTGATGCGGCCGCCGTGGGCGCGCGCGACGGACCGGGCGATGGAGAGCCCGAGGCCCACGCCCTTGTCGCTGCCGGTGCGCTCGGTCCGCAGCCGCCTGAATGGTTCGAAGAGGTTGTCGATCTCGTAGGCGGGGACCACGGGACCCGTATTCGCGACCACCAGGACCGCCTGGCCGTGCTGGGCCTCCGTGTCCACCTCCACCCATCCCCCTTCGGGGATGTTGTAGCGGACCGCGTTCTGTACGAGGTTCAGGGCGATGCGCTCCAGGAGCACGCCGTTGCCCTGGATCACCGCTTCCTTGCACTCCCCGCGGATCTCCACGCCCTTCTCGTCGGCCTCGGACCTGGCCTGGTCGATCGCCTGCGAGGCGACCTCCGCCAGGTCCACGGGCTTGCGCTCGACGATCTGGTTGTCGCTGCGGGCGAGCAGCAGCAGGCCCTCCACGAGCTGCTCGCTGCGCTCGTTCGTGGCGAGCAGTGTCTTGCCGAGCTGCTGGAGCTCCACAGGGGCGCCCGGATCGGAGAGGTGCACCTCCAGGAGGGTGCGGTTGATCGCGAGCGGCGTACGCAGCTCATGGGAGGCATTGCCGACGAAGCGCTGCTGCGCCGTGAAGGCGCGCTCCAGGCGGTCCAGCATCTCGTCGAAGGTGTCGGACAGCTCCTTCAGCTCGTCGTCCGGTCCGTCCAGCTCGATGCGGCGCGTCAGGTCCGTGCCGGCGACCCTGCGCGCGGTGCGCGTGATCCGGCCGAGCGGGGACAGGACACGGCCCGCCATGGCGTAGCCGAAGGCAAAAGCGATGACGGCGAGGCCCATCAGGGCCATCAGGGAGCGGCTGAGAAGCACGTCGAGAGCGTGCTGGCGCTGCTTGTTGACGCAGCCGTTCATCAGATCGTTCAGCTCGCTCGCCGAGATGTTCCCCGTCGGGAAATTGCAGCTGGCGCTGATGACATGCCCGTCGGTGACCTTGAACGGCAGGTCGCCGCCCACGTCGAGGGCCTGCGCGGCCAGGAGGTAGATGATCGAGAGCAGCAGGATGCCCGCGATGAGGAACATGCCGCCGTACAGCAGTGTGAGGCGTATCCGGATGGTCGGGCGGAGCCAGGGGAAGGGCGGTTCCGTCTTCGTCCCGGGCTTCCATGTCGGTTTCGGTGGCGCCGGAGAGGGTGGCGCGGGTGCGGCGGCCATCTAGGGATCAGATCCGGTAGCCCGAGCCGGGCACGGTGACGATGACGGCGGGCTCGCCCAGCTTGCGGCGCAGGGTCATCACGGTGACCCGCACGACGTTCGTGAACGGGTCCGTGTTCTCGTCCCAGGCCTTCTCCAGGAGCTGCTCGGCCGAGACGACGGCGCCTTCACTGCGCAGCAGCACCTCGAGGACCGCGAACTCCTTGGGAGCGAGCTGGATCTCCTTGCCGTCCCGGAACACCTCACGGCGGTTCGGGTCGAGCTTGATCCCCGCGCGCTCGAGCACGGGTGGCAGCGGCATGCTCGTACGTCGCCCGAGAGCCCGCACACGGGCCGTCAGCTCGCTGAACGCGAAGGGCTTGGGGAGGTAGTCGTCCGCCCCGATCTCCAGGCCCTCCACGCGGTCGCTGACGTCGCCGGAGGCGGTCAGCATGAGGATGCGGGTGGGCATGCCCAGCTCGACGAGCTTGCGGGCGACGTCGTCGCCGTGCACAAGCGGGAGATCGCGGTCGAGGACGACCACGTCGTAGTCGTTGACGCCGATGCGCTCCAGGGCGGCCGCACCGTCGTACACGACGTCGACGGCCATGGCCTCCCGGCGGAGTCCGGTGGCCACCGCATCGGCGAGCAGTTGCTCGTCCTCGACGACGAGTACGCGCACGTCGTTTGTCCTTCCTCTGGTCGCCCACCGGCGCGTTTCTCGGGCACGCGGGCAGGTCGGGTGTGGGGCTGTGGTCACCATCCTGCCCCTTTCGGCCATAAACCGGCTGTAAGACGGACGGGGCCCCGGGGAATGCGGGATTTTTTCTGCGTAGGCCGAGGTTTCTCCGGAAGGGAGCTTGGGGAGGACGGCTGTACATCCGCGATCACGCTTTGTATGTGGCATGCCACGAGCCGCTGTAGAGACCGCCCTCCGCCAGGGCTGCCTCGGGACGTGATCGCCCCTTCCAAGGGCACACCCCCGTGCCATCGACCCACGACCCAGGATGAGGGGGCGCAACCATGGACGCATTCACCGCAGGACTTCTGCAGCGCATCAAGGCGGCCGAGACCGACCTGACGCTGGCGCGCGAGACCGGTGACGACTTCCTTGCCGAGGTCGAGCAGGGCGAACTGGACGACCTCCGCCGCCTCGCCGCCGAGCACGGCGTGGAGGTTCACGCCTCGAGCGTCTGACGCACGTACGAAGGCCCCGGCGCCTGGTTGATCCAGGCGGGCGCCGGGGCCCTTTCGCGTTCCGCGAGTGCGTGAGCCGTTGGCCGTTGGCTGTGAGCCGTTGGCCGGGGCGCTCAGTCGTGCCAGGCGCCGAGTTCTTCCAGCCAGTTCTGAAGCGGCTCGAAGACGCCGGGGGGCGCCGCGATCGTCAGCTCCGGGGAGAGCGGCTCTCCGGGACGGCCTCCGGTGAGGGCGCCCGCCTCGCGCGCGATGAGGTCGCCGGCCGCGAAGTCCCAGGGGTTCAGGCCGCGTTCGTAGTACGCGTCCATGCGCCCGAGCGCCACGTCGCACAGGTCGATCGCGGCCGAGCCGCCGCGCCGGATGTCGCGCACGCGCGGCACCAGCTGACCGAGGACCTCGGCCTGGCGGGCGCGGCGCGACTCCAGGTAGCCGAAGCCGGTGCCGACCAGCGCCTGCTCGAGGGGCGGCGCCACGCGCGGGTGCGCGGGGCGGTCGTTCACGAAGGCGCCCTCGCCGAGGACGGCGCGGTAGGTCTCGGCGCGCATCGGGGCGGCGACGACGCCGACGAGCGTCTCGCCGTCCTTGCGGGCCGCGATGGAGACGGACCAATCCGGGCGTCCGTAAAGGTAGTTGACGGTGCCGTCGATGGGATCGATCACCCACTGGACGCCGCTGGTGCCCTCCACGGAGGAGCCCTCCTCGCCGAGCACCCCGTCGTCGGGGCGGCGCTCGGCCAGGTAGTCGGTGATCAGCTTCTCGGAGGCGATGTCCATCTCGGTGACGACGTCGACGGCGCTCGTCTTGGTGGCGGCGACACCGAGGTCCTCGGGCCTGCCGTCGCGCAGGAACACGCCGGCCCGCGCCGCCGCCTCCAGGGCGATCTCGAGCAGTTCCGCCTTGAGGGACGTGAGGTCGCCTGCGGTGTGGGCAGCCTCGGTGGCCCTGGGGGCCTGGGAGTCGGTCACGTCACTGTCCTTACGCGTACGGGCTGTCGGCGCCGGCGGCGGCCGGCTTGGGGGCGCGGGCGGGGCAGCAGCCCACGGGACACAGGTCGTGGCTCGCGCCGAGCGCGCCCAGGGCGCACGGTGTGACGTTCCTGCCGCTCTCGGTCGCGGCCCGTTCCAGGGTCAACTCCCGTACGGCGGCCGCGAAGCGCGAGTCGGCTCCCACGGTGGCGGAGCGGCGCACTGGAAGACCCAGCTCCGCGGCCTTCGCCTCGGCCTCGGTGTCGAGGTCGTAGAGGACCTCCATGTGGTCGGAGACGAAGCCGATGGGCACCATGACGACGGCCGGGACGCCCGCCGCGTGGCGCTCCTCCAGGTGGTCGCAGATGTCGGGCTCGAGCCACGGGATGTGCGGGGCGCCGGAACGCGACTGGTAGACGAGCTGCCAGGGGTGGGCGACACCGGTCTCCTCGCGCACCGCGTCGGCGATCAGCTGCGCGACATCCAGGTGCTGCTTCACGTACGCGCCCCCGTCGCCGTGCTCCTCGGGCCGCCCGGAGGTGTCGGCCGCAGCGGTCGGGATGGAGTGCGTGGTGAAGGCGATGTGGGCGCCGGCGCGGACGTCCTCGGGGAGGTCGGCGAGGGACTTCAAGACGCCCTCCATCATGGGGCGCACGAAGCCGGGGTGGTTGAAGTAGTGCCGCAGCTTGTCGATCTTCGGCGGTTCCAGGCCCTCGGCCTCCAGCGCGGCGAGCGACTCCGCGAGGTTCTCGCGGTATTGGCGGCAGCCCGAGTACGAGGCGTAGGCGCTGGTGGCGAGGACGAGGATGCGGCGGTGGCCGTCGGTGACCATCTCGCGCAGCGTGTCCGTCAGGTACGGCGCCCAGTTCCGGTTGCCCCAGTAGACCGGCAGGTCCAGGCCGTGCTCGGCGAAGTCCTTGCGCAGGGCGTCGAGCAGCGCCCTGTTCTGGTCGTTGATCGGGCTGACCCCGCCGAACAGGAAGTAGTGCTGCCCGACCTCTTTGAGCCGCTCCTTGGGGATGCCCCGGCCGCGCGTCACGTTCTCCAGGAACGGGACGACGTCGTCGGGGCCCTCCGGACCACCGAACGAGAGCAGCAGCAGGGCATCGTAGGGGCGGGCATCAAGGCTGGCAGCGTGCGCGTCTGGCATGTCTTCGATCCTCCCACCCGGCACTGACAGGCGGAAAACCGCGTGTCGCCCGGGCCGTGACACGCGTAAGCTGTATCCACTGCTTTTACGCCTTACCGGAGTCGAGTTGCCCAGCCCCTACCGCGCCATATTCGCCCTGCCCGGAACCAAGAGCTTCTCCGCGGCCGGGCTCCTGGGCCGGATGCCCCTGTCCATGATGGGCATCGGCATCGTCACGATGGTCTCCCAGTTGACCGGTCGCTACGGGCTCGCCGGCGCCCTGTCCGCGACAGTCGCCCTGTCCGCCGCGCTGATCGGGCCGCAGATCTCCCGACTCGTCGACCGGCACGGACAGCGCCGGGTGCTGCGGCCCGCCACTCTGGTCTCGCTCGCCGCCGTCACCGCTCTCCTGCTGTGCGCGAAGTACACGGCGCCGGACTGGACCCTGTTCGCGTGCGCGGCGCTCGTCGGCTGCGTCCCGAGTGTCGGCTCCATGATCCGGTCACGATGGGCGGCCCTCTACGGAGACGTCCCGCGGCAGCTGCACACCGCGTACTCCTTCGAGTCGGTGCTGGACGAGGTGTGCTTCGTGTTCGGGCCGATCATCTCGATCGGACTGTCCACCGTGTGGTTCCCGGAGGCGGGCCCCCTTCTGGCGGGCTGTTTCCTCGCGGCCGGTGTCTTCTGGCTGACGTCGCAGCGAGCCACGGAACCCGTACCGCACCCGCGTGAACAGCACACCCGCGGATCGGCGCTCCGCGCGCGTGGTTTGCAGGTTCTGGTGGCGACCTTCGTCGCGACGGGGGCGATCTTCGGGTCGATCGACGTCGTCACGGTGGCCTACGCCGAGGACCTCGGCCACAAGTCGATGGCCAGCGTGGTGCTCGCCGTCTACGCGACCGGCTCCTGCCTCGCGGGCGCCCTGTTCGGCCTGCTGCACTTCAAGGGGGCGCCCGCTCCCAGGTGGCTGGTGGGTGTCGTCACGATGGCCGTGAGTATGATCCCCCTCCAACTGGTCGGGAACCTGCCACTCCTGGCCGTGGCGCTCTTCGTCGCGGGCCTGTCCGTCGCACCGACGATGATCACGACGATGGCCCTCGTCGAGCAGCACGTACCGCGCGCGAAGCTGACCGAGGGCATGACCTGGGTGAGTACCGGACTCTCGGTCGGCGTCGCGCTCGGCTCCTCCGTGGCCGGCTGGGTGATCGACGCGGCCGGGGCGGGAGCCGGGTACGCGGTGCCGGGGGTATCCGGCGCCGTCGCGGTCGTCGTCGGGCTCCTCGGCTATCGCCGGCTGAAGCGGCCGGTTGTTCCGCAGCGGGGAGGAAGCACCAATGAGCAGGTCGCAGACGGGAACGCCGGGCACGCCGGGGACGCGGACGGGCAGCCGGAGGAGCAGCCAAGCCTGGCGTAACTGGGCGGGGAACGTCACGGCACGCCCCGTGCGCGAGGTGACGCCCGCGTCCGTCGAGGAGCTGACAGCGGCGGTACGCGGCGCCGCGGAGGACGGCCTGAAGGTGAAGGCCGTCGGCTCGGGCCACTCCTTCACCGCGGCGGCCGCGACCGACGGGGTGTTGATACGCCCTCAACTGTTGACCGGGATCCGCAGCATTGACCGGGTGAACGGGACCGTCACGGTCGAGGCCGGTACACCGCTCAAGCGACTCAACATGGCCCTGGCCCGCGAGGGCCTTTCGCTCACGAACATGGGCGACATCATGGAGCAGACGGTCTCCGGCGCCACCAGCACCGGCACGCACGGCACGGGCCGCGACTCCGCGTCGATCGCCGCGCAGATCAAGGGACTTGAGCTGGTCACCGCGAGCGGAGAACTCCTCGTCTGTTCCGAGAAGGAGAACCCCGACGTCTTCGCGGCCGCCCGCATCGGTCTCGGCGCCCTCGGCATCATCACGGCGATCACCTTCGCCGTGGAGCCGATCTTCCTGCTCTCCGCGCGCGAGGAGCCGATGTCCCTCGACCGGGTGCTCACGGACTTCGAGGAGCTGCACGCCGAGAACGAGCACTTCGAGTTCTACTGGTTCCCGCACACGGGCAGCTGCAACACCAAGCGCAACAACCGCAGCGCGGGCCCGGAGGCCCCCGTCTCGAGGCTCAGCGGCTTCGTCGAGGACGAGCTGCTCTCCAACGGCCTGTTCCAGGTGGCCAATTCGATCGGCCGCGCGGTGCCCGCCACGATCCCGTCGATCGCCAAGGTCTCCAGCCGGGCACTGTCCTCCCGGACATACACGGACATCCCCTACAAGGTCTTCACATCACCGCGCCGCGTGCGCTTCGTGGAGATGGAGTACGCGCTTCCGCGCGCGGCCCTGGTGGACACACTGCGCGAGTTGAAGTCCCTGGTCGACCGCTCGCGCCTGCGGGTCAGCTTCCCCGTGGAGGTCCGCACCGCCCCGGCCGACGACATCGCGCTGTCCACTGCGTCCGACCGCGACACCGCCTACGTAGCCGTGCACATGTACAAGGGGACGCCGTACCACCGGTACTTCACCGCGGCCGAGCAGATCCTCACCGCCCATGAGGGGCGCCCGCACTGGGGCAAGATACACACGCGCGACGCGGACTACTTCACGCGCGCGTACCCGCGCTTCGGCGAGTTCACGGCGCTGCGCGACCGCCTGGACCCGGACCGCGTGTTCGGCAATGCCTATCTTCGGCGGGTCCTCGGCGACTGACCCGCCGGCCCCCGGAGGGGCGTGCATCGGGTCACTCCGACTGCGGCTGGGCGTCCGAGCCCGGTGTGGGCGCGGTGGTCGGGTTGGTGGTGCTGCCACTGTCCGAACCGGAATCCGAGCCGTTGTCGGAGCCCGAGTCCGAACCGGAGTCCGAACCGGTGTCGGAACCCGAATCGGAGCCCGAATCGGAGCCCGAATCGGAGCCCGAGTGGGAGGAGCCGCTGTCCGAACCGGAGTCCGAGCCGCTGTCCGAACCGCCGGTGTCACCGTTCGTCGGGGTGGCGCTCGGGTCCGGGGTGGTGGTGCCTGAGTCGTCGTTGTGCTGCGTACCGGTGTCCGAGCCGGTGTCACCGCTGTCGGACGGCGCCGGGGTGGTGTCCGGAGTGGTGTCGCCGCCGGACGAGGAGCTGCGCCCCTTGAAGGCGTCGCCGATGGTGGTGCCACCGCCGCTCCCACCGCCGAAGGTGTTGCCCGACACCAGTTCGTACGTCGTGATGCCGCCCATGGTGACGCCGAACACGAGCGCCGCGGCGATCAGCGGCCGCTTCCAGCTCTTGATGCCCGAACGGTGCACGGTGCCCTCGGTGAACTCGTCGCCCCCGGTGAACTCGTCGTCGAGGTCCGCGCCGCCGTCGACGTCCTCACCGTCCGGGACGCGCAGCATCCGCGTGGCCACGTCGACCGTCTCCGGCTTGATCAGCTGGGTCTTCTCGGGATCGGCCGCGGCGGCCGCACCCGCGGTGCCCAGCAGTCGCGTCTTGTCGGTGTCCTCGTCGGGCAGCAGGTCGGCCACGGCGCCCGTGTCGAGCAGTTGGGTGCCCTCGGTGGCGGTGGTGGAGACCCGCTCCATGGCGGTGACCTGCTCGACGGCGGAGGCCTGCGGCAACGCCGTCGTCTCATCGGCATCCGCGGCCGGGGTCTTCCGTGTCCCCCAGGTCGTGGTGGTCGGCAGTGCCGTCACGGCCGGTCGCGCCGCGGGCGGCTCGGAACCCGTGACCATGGAACTCGTGGCGCCCATCGAGGAGTCCGAGCGGAACGTACGGGGCACGGGCCTGCCCTCCGCCGTCACCGGCACCTGCCGGGTCTTCGGCTTCACGACGTCCTTGACGTCACGTATCTGCTCTCCGGTGCGCTTGAAGAAGTGCTGGAAGAGCGTGCCACCGCAAGTGGCGAGCGCACTGACCACGCCGGCGCCGAGGATCGTCCCGTAGACACCGAGCCCCGAGGCGAGCTTCGCGGCCACGACGGCGGCGATCGCACTGCCCGCCACCTGCGGGACGCTCAGATCCAGCCGCTTCCCCTTGGGCTCTTCCTCCATGTCCTCGGATATGTCCTCGGAGATCTCCGGCTTCCTGCCCATGATCGGAACTTTCCCGCCCTTCTCGACAAAACCACCCATGCACCAACGAAGCTCCCAAGAGTAAGCGAACTCCCTAGGACACAAGAGAAAGGACGTATCGGAGGAGGAATCAGTTCCGGTTCCGGAGGTTTCGTGAAGCAGAACACGCGGACCCCACACATCACCCGCCAGGGTCGGAGAATCCCAGCCCCAACTCCCGCTCCCCGACAGAACTTCAACAGCGTGCCGATCCACGCAAGTGGCCCGAATGGAGTACTGTTGCCAGCCCTGGGCCCGGTCTCCCGCCAGGGTGCTCGAGTCCTGCCAGGACCGTGGGGAGGGGGTTCGCTGCACAGGGTGACGGTGTCCGTCACTTAGCGTTGCGAATAGGTAACCGTGCCATAACGGCGTACCAGGGCCCATGCCCGACACGCCGGGCAACTCGGCAAGGTTGTGGCAGGCTGCACCCGGGCAGGCCACACTCGACTAGCGGAAGCAGCGACGCACGTGACGTCGGCAGGCACCACCCGGGAGGTCCCCATGCCCGAACTGCGTGTCGTGGCCGTCTCTAACGACGGCACACGGCTGGTGCTGAAGGCTGCGGACAGCACGGAGTACACGCTGCCGATCGACGAGCGCCTCCGGGCCGCCGTACGTGGCGACCGTCCGCGCCTCGGCCAGATCGAGATCGAGGTGGAGAGCCACCTCCGCCCGCGCGACATTCAGGCGCGTATACGGGCAGGCGCGACCGCGGAAGAGGTCGCGCAGTTCGCCGGCATCCCGGTCGACCGGGTGCGCCGATTCGAGGGCCCCGTGCTCGCGGAGCGCGCGTTCATGGCCGAGCGTGCCAGAAAGACCCCCGTGCGCCGCCCCGGCGAGAACGCCGGGCCCCAGCTGGGCGAGGCGGTGCAGGAGCGCCTCGTGCTGCGCGGCGCCGACAAGGACTCGGTCCAGTGGGACTCCTGGCGCCGGGACGACGGCACGTGGGAAGTCCTGCTCGTCTACCGGGTCGCGGCCGAACCGCACTCGGCGAGCTGGACGTACGACCCGCCCCGCAGGCTGGTCCAGGCCGTGGACGACGAGGCGCGCTCGCTGATCGGCGAGTCCGAGGACATCGGCACGCCCGAACCCACGTTCCCGTTCGTGCCGCGTATCGCCCGGCTGCCCAGGGACCGCCCCCTCGACCGTGCCCTGGACCGGCAGCTCGAGCGGCCCGCGCCGCCCGTGGAGCCGGAGCCCGAAGAGACCGAGCTGCCGGCGATCACCTCGTCGGCCCCGCCGGAGCGCGACTCGCTGACCAGCCTCCTGGAGGCCGTGCCCAGCTACCGCGGCGACCTCGCGGTGCCCGAGCGTCCCGCCGTGGCTCCCGAGCCGCCGCAGGAGGAGCCCGAGCCGCCCGCGGCCGCCGAGGTGGAGGAGCCGGCGGCGCCCGCGGCGTCGGCCGGGGCCGGATCGGCGTACGCGGACATCCTGATGCCGCGCGCCGTCGCCGGCCACCGTGACCGCCTCACCGGCACCACCGACCGCCAGGCCGAGGCCGACGGAGTACGGCCCGGCCGCCGCGCCGCGGTGCCGAGTTGGGACGAGATCGTCTTCGGTACGCGCCGCAAGAAGCAGGAGTAGTCACTTCTTGCGTCACGAGTAGCAAGCTCTTGTACGCAGAGGGGGGGGGGGCCGGGCGGGGGGGGCGGGGCCCCCCCGCGCGGGGGGGGGGTTGGGGGGGCCGGGGC
>NZ_JBEOVM010000043.1:0-50654 GCF_040295505.1 Streptomyces sp. NPDC002790
TAACGCCTCCGTTATGTCTGGTGTGCCGCGCATGCACTGGTACAACACCCGAGCCGTAACCGCACTGGCAACAGCCGCGGGGGGGCCGCGGGAGGGGCCGCCCCCGCCTCTCGGTGAGGGGAACGGGTCAGCGCTTGCCGCCGACCGGACGACGCTTCGCGTGCGCCTTCGGGGCGCCCTTCTTCGGCTGCGCGTGCCGCTTGGCCGGGGCGGCCGGGGTGGCGCCCTTGCGGTTCTTGGCGACGGGGGCAATCTTGTGGAAGCTCATGGCGTTCTCCTAGAATTTCTGGGTCAATTCACTGTTTTTCTTTTCCGCCGGCGTTGTTCGTCGGCGACATGGAAAACACTACCGGGCCGAAAAGAGTGACCGGAACCAATTTCGTTTAGAGGTTGGTTAATTGCGAATGAGTCGGTTTCTCATAAGGAAAAACCGGCCGGAGGGACGGATCAATGGAGATCACCCGTAGACGTCTGCTGAGCGTGCTGGCCGCGAGTGGGGTGCTGGCCGCCGTGCCCGTACGGTGGGCGAGTGCCGATGAACTCGCCGTGGGCGCAGAGCAGTTGCTCGCCAATACGGTGGCCATGTTCGCGGGCACCGCCGAGTCCAACTCCCGTAAGGAGACCGCAGCCAAGCTCGCCGCGATCGAGAAGACGGCGCGCGCGAATCTCGCGGCGATGGACGCGGCGAGCGGTGACGGTGAGCTGTTCAAGGGGCTGCCGCTCGGAAGCAGCGATCCGAACCTCAACACCACGTATCAGAAGGTCTACGAGATCGCGCTGGCCACGCGGACGTCGGACGCCTCGGACATCCCCCGTGCCCGCGTCGTCGACGCGTTGACGTGGCTGCACGAGAAGTACTACGGCGACCAGTCCACCGGCTATTACGGCAACTGGTTCACCTGGGAGATAGGCGTCTCGCAGCACGTCAGCCGGACGCTGGTGCTGCTCGGGGACGCCGCCCCCGCCGAGCTGACCAGCACCTACATCGCCTCCATGGACGCGTATCTGCGCAGCGGCAAGGACGGCGACGTCGACCTCGACTCGCGGTTCCACACCGGTGCCAACCTCGCCGACATCACCACCAACCGCATCCTCCAGGGCGCGCTGACGGGCGACGAGGCCCGTATCCGCAAGGCGCTCACCGATCAGCTGACCGTCTTCGCGACGGTCGATCCGTACCGGCTCCAGCACGGCGTCACCGACGGGCACTACGCCGACGGCTCCTTCATTCAGCACTCCTCCGTCGCGTACACGGGCTCGTACGGGAAGGGGCTGCTCACGCGCGTGATCCAGACGCTGAAGCTGCTGGACGGGACGGGCTTCGCGTACGGCGAGGAACTCGTGCCCACCGTGCACAAGTGGGTGCGCGACGGGTTCGCTCCGCTGATCTTCGAGGGCTGGATGATGGAGGCGGTGAAGGGGCGGGCCGTGTCGCGCACGGGCAGCGGCTACGCCGATTCCGCCACGATCGTCGAGGGCGTCGTCGACCTCGCGTCGCTGTCGACGGGGGAGGAGGCAGGGGCCCTCAAGGCGTACGTGAAGCACATCCGGGCCACGTCGAAGGCGAGCCTGGACCCGGCGACGTTCGTCTCGCCGCTCAGCATCGTCCGGTACGCCGACATCCTCGCGGACCCCGACGTCCGCCCGGCCGACCTCAACCCGCCTGCCCGCTCCGTGGCCTTCAACGCGATGGACCGGACCGTTCACCGCCGTCCCGGTTACGCGTTCACGCTCTCCCGCAGTTCGCGGCGCATCAGCAAGTACGAGTACATGAGCGGCGAGAACCTGATGCCGTGGTTCCAGGGGGACGGGGCTCATTATCTGTACCTGGCGGGGCAGGATCAGGCGACGTCCTTCGGCGTCGACTACTTCACCGCCGTCTCCCCGTACGGGCTCGCGGGCGTGACCGCTCCCGTCGAACACCGGGGAACGGTACCGGAGTTGTACGAAGGCAAGCTGTTCTACGACAACCCGGACCACCCCCTGAACTTCACTGCGTCCAGCGAATCGCAGAACAAGTACGTGTACTTCCCGACGGCCACGCAGGCGTACTCGGGCGGCGCGGTGCTGGACGGTGTGTACGGCGCGGTCGGGTGGGTCGCCTCCGACGATGTGCCGTGGCGGGACAAGCGGGCGGGGGTGCTGCCGGACGACTTCGTGGCGTATCGCGGGGCGCGGGCCACGAAGTCGTGGTTCCTGCTGGATGACGAGATCGTGGTGCTCGCGGCGGGGGTCGGGGACGCTCCCGGTGGCGGGCGGGCCGTGACGACGACCGTCGACGCGCGCGTGGCGCCCGCGGGCGACGCGGTGACCGTGGCCGAGGGCGACGGATGGGTGCGCTGGGCGGACGGTTCGCGGGACGCGGCGGTCGGCTACGTCCGGCTCGCCGGGCCCGTCGCGAAGGCGCGGCTCGACACGGTGACGCGCAGCCGTCGCGTCGTACGCACCTCGAACCCGGACACGGCGGTGACGAAGCGGGTGTTCTCGCTGACGGTCGAGCAGGCGGCCGGGGCCAAGCCCGCCTCCTTCGCCTACGCGTTGCTGCCGAACGCCTCGGAGGCGGCGGTGCGCGCGTACAAGGGTGCGCGCGTGCTCGCGAACACCTCGCGGATGCAGGCCGTGGGCCACGACGGGCTCGGGCTCACGGGGGTGAACACCTTCGCCGGCGGCGCGCACCGGGTCGCGGGGCTCGACGTCGAGGGTCCGGCGTCCGTGCTCGTGCGCCGGCGGGACGGCGGGGTCACCGTCGCGGTGTCCGACCCCACCACCGAACGGGACACCGTCACGCTCGTGTTGCGCGGCCGCCGCCTGCGCAAGGCCGACGGCGACGACGTGGTGCGCGTCAGCACCGTGCCGGGCGGCACCCGGCTCGACGTCGACACGCACCACGCGTACGGACGGAGCTTCGCCGTGACGCTGCGGCGGTGAGGGTGGGGCCTACTCGTCCGCCTCCAGGTCGCCCTCCGACTCCAGGTACACCTGGCGGAGGGCCTCCAGCGTCTGCGGGTCCGGCTTCTCCCACATGCCGCGCGACTCGGCTTCGAGCAGGCGCTCCGCGATGCCGTGCAGGGCCCACGGGTTGTTCTCCGTGAGGAACTGGCGGTTCGTCTCGTCGAGGACGTACGTCTCGGTCAACTTGTCGTACATCCAGTCGGCGATGACGCCGGTCGTGGCGTCGTAGCCGAACAAGTAGTCCACCGTCGCGGCGAGTTCGAAGGCGCCCTTGTAGCCGTGGCGGCGCATCGCCTCGATCCACTTGGGGTTCACGACGCGGGCCCGGAAGACGCGGGAGGTCTCCTCGACGAGCGTGCGGGTCTTGACCGTCTCCGGGCGGGTGGAGTCGCCGATGTACGCCTCGGGGGCGGTTCCGCGCAGCGCGCGCACGGTGGCGACCATGCCGCCGTGGTACTGGAAGTAGTCGTCCGAGTCGGCGATGTCGTGCTCGCGGGTGTCGGTGTTCTTGGCGGCGACCGCGATGCGCTTGTAGGCGGTCTCCATCTCCGTACGGGCGGACCTTCCGTCGAGTCCGCGGCCGTACGCGTATCCGCCCCACACCGTGTAGACCTCGGCGAGGTCGGCGTCCGTGCGCCAGTCCTTGGAGTCGATCAGCTGGAGGAGACCGGCGCCGTACGTACCCGGGCGCGAGCCGAAGATACGGGTCGTGGCGCGGCGTTCGTCGCCGTGCTCGGCGAGGTCGGCCTGGGCGTGGGCCCGTACGTAGTTGTGCTCGGCGGGCTCGTCGAGGGACGCGGCGAGGCGGACCGCGTCGTCGAGGAGGCCGATGGTGTGCGGGAACGCGTCGCGGAAGAAGCCGGAGATCCGGAGGGTGACGTCGATGCGGGGTCGGTTCAGCTCCTCGTACGGGATCGGCTCCAGGCCGGTGACGCGGCGCGAGGCGTCGTCCCAGACGGGGCGGATGCCGAGGAGGGCGAGGGCCTCCGCGATGTCGTCGCCGGCGGTGCGCATGGCGCTTGTGCCCCACAGGGACAGGCCCACGGAGGTGGGGTATTCGCCGTTGTCGTCCTTGTACCGGGTGAGGAGGCTCTCGGCGAGGGCCTGCCCCGTCTCCCAGGCGAGCCGACTCGGCACGGCCTTCGGGTCGACGGAGTAGAAGTTCCGCCCGGTCGGCAGCACGTTCACGAGCCCTCGGAGCGGCGACCCACTCGGCCCTGCGGGTACGAAGCGGCCGTTCAGCGCGCGGACGGCGTGATCCAACTCGTCCGTCGTGGCACCCAGCCGGGGCACAACCTCGCGGGCGGCGAAGTCCAGGATCGCGGAAACGGGGTCGGGCCCGTCGTTATCGGTGCGCGGCACCGTGGTCCGCCTTGCCCACCCTGCCGCCCCAGGCGGCAGATTGCCCAAGGCGGGGGCGGCGGCATCGCCCCCTTCGGCGTCGGCGGGGTCGGGCAAATCAAGCCCCTGCGGCGATTGAGCAGGCTCTTCAAGCCCCGCCGGCGTTTGAGGCGCGGGGTCCGGGGCGGAGCCCCGAGACGTGGGGGCAGCTGTGGCGATTGCTTGCGGTACCGCGTCCGGGGACCAGTCGGCCGCCTCCATGGCTTCCACCAAGGACCGGGCCATGGCCTCCACCTCGTCCGCCGCGACGCGGGTCGCAGCCGACTCGTCCAGGCCGAGCGCCTCCCGCAACCCCGGCAGGGCCTGGTTGCCGCCCCAGATCTGGCGGGCCCGCAGAATCGCGAGGACCAGGTTGACGCGGTCGGCGCCGGCCGGCGCCTGGCCCAGGACGTGCAGACCGTCGCGGATCTGGACGTCCTTGATCTCACAGAGCCAGCCGTCGAGATGCATGATGAACTCGTCGAAGCCCTCGTCCTCGGGCCGGTCCGCGACCCCCAGGTCGTGGTCGAGCTTCGCGGCCTGGATGAGGGTCCAGATCTGGGCGCGGATCGCGGGCAGCTTCGCCGGGTCCATGGCGGCGATCTGGGCGTGCTCGTCGAGGAGTTGCTCGAGCCGGGCGATGTCGCCGTAGGAGTCCGCGCGGGCCATCGGCGGCACCAGGTGGTCGATGAGCGTGGCGTGCACACGGCGCTTGGCCTGCGTGCCCTCGCCGGGGTCGTTGACCAGGAACGGGTAGATGAGGGGCAGATCGCCGAGCGCCGCGTCCGGCCCGCACGCCGCCGAAAGCCCCGCGTTCTTGCCAGGCAGCCACTCCAGGTTGCCGTGCTTGCCGAGGTGGATCATCGCGTCCGCACCGAAACCACCGTCACCGGCCGACGCCGCGATCCAGCGGTACGCCGCCAAGTAGTGGTGGGACGGCGGGAGATCGGGGTCGTGGTAGATCGCGATCGGGTTCTCGCCGAAGCCGCGCGGCGGCTGGATGAGGATGAGCAGATTGCCGCGGCGCAGGGCGGCGAGCACGATGTCGCCCTCGGGGTTGCGGGACCGGTCCACGAACATCTCGCCGGGCGGCGGCCCCCAGTGCCGCTCGACGCCGTCCCGCAGCTCCTGCGGCAGCGTCGCGTACCAGCGCTTGTAGTCGGCGGCCGGGATGCGGACCGGGTTCTTCGCGAGCTGCTCCTCGGTCAGCCACTCCTGGTCGTGGCCGCCCGCGTCGATGAGCGCGCGGATCAGCTCGTCGCCGTCGCCGGAGGCGAGGCCGGGGATCTCGGCCGTGTCCCCGAAGTCGTAGCCCTCTTCGAGGAGTCGGCGCAGGATCGCCACCGCGGAGGCCGGGGTGTCCAGGCCCACCGCGTTGCCGATGCGCGAGTGCTTCGTCGGGTACGCGGACAGGACGAGCGCGAGCTTCTTGTCCGCCGCCGGGATGTGCCTGAGGCGCGCGTGGCGCACCGCGATCCCGGCCACCCGGGCCGCCCGCTCGGGGTCGGCGACGTAGGCCGGGAGCCCGTCCTCGTCGATCTCCTTGAAGGAGAACGGGACGGTGATGAGGCGGCCGTCGAACTCCGGCACCGCGATCTGGCTCGCGGCGTCCAGCGGCGAGACGCCCTCGTCGTTCGCCTCCCAGTCGGCGCGGGAGGAGGTCAGGCACAGGGCCTGGAGGATCGGGACGTCGAGCTGCGTGAGCGCGCCCGCGTCCCAGGACTCGTCGTCGCCTCCGGCGCTCGCCTGAGCGGGCTTCGTGCCGCCGGCCGCGAGGACCGTCGTGACGATCGCGCCGACCGGGCGCAGGGCGTCGATCAACTCCGGTTCGGGGGCGCGGAGGGACGCGACGTACAGCGGCAGGGGGCGGGCGCCCGCGCGCTCGATCTCGTCGCAGAGGCCGTGCACGAACGCCGTGTTGCCGCTCATGTGGTGGGCGCGGTAGTAGAGCACCGCGACCGTCGGGCCTTCGGCGGTCGAGGGCTCGCGCTCCAACTCGCCCCAGGTCGGCGCGGCGACCGGCGGCTCGAAGCCGTGGCCGGTCAGCAGCACCGTGTCCGAGAGGAAGCGGGCCAGCTGGCCCAGGTTCTCGGGACCGCCGTGCGCCAGGTACTTGTGGGCCTCGGCCGCGATGCCGACCGGCACCGTGGACGTCGCCATCAGCTGGGCGTCGGGGGCCTGTTCACCGGTGAGGACGACCAGCGGGATCCCGGCGGCGGTCAGCCGGTCGATGCCGTCCTGCCAGGCGCGGACGCCGCCGAGGAGGCGTACGACCACCAGGTCCACGCCGTCGAGGAGACCCGGCAGGTCCGTCTCGACGTCGATACGGGAAGGGTTGTCGAAGCGGAAACCGACCGGGGCGTCGGCGGCGTTGGCCGCACGGGCGCTGAGCAGGTCGGTGTCCGACGTCGACAGGAGCAGGAGCTGCTGAGGCATGCGTCGTCTGGCCTTCCTCGGGGTGTCCGCGCCCCGGGTGGTCTTGGGATGGGGTCTCCCCTGCTCGAGGTTGTTCGAGAGCTTGGGGAAAGGAGTTCCTGGCTCACTCCGGCCTGGGGCCGGGGCTCACAGTGGCGGGACCGCGCCGGGTTCGCACCGGGCTTCCTCCTGTGTCGCCGTCGCTGGCGATGTGCGGCGGGCCGGACGGGCCCACCGCGCCTCATCGTACGGGGGCGGGTGCCGGACTCGGTACGGGACGCCGTCGGCGCCCGCTCCGGGGCGGGGGCGTCTCGGAAAGGTGTGACGGTTTCCCGAGATGTGTCACGCTTTTCCGTCGCGGGTCCCCGCGCCTTCCGTCGCGGGTCCCCGGCACCTGTGCCGTGGTCGGCGTCACGGAGGCGACGCGGGGACCGGTGGGTATGCTCCCCGGCATGCCCGCCTCCCCCATACCCGTCGGCCGCGGTACGTCCGGTGCGCCCGGTTCGTCCGGCGACGACGCCTGTCCGGGGGCGTTGCGCCTGCACGCGGCCGATGACGGTGGGCTCGCCCGGATCCGGATACCCGGCGGGCTGCTTCCGCGGCACCGGGCGCGGGCGCTCGGCGACGCGGCGCGCGAGTTCGGGGACGGTGTCGTACGAATCACGTCGCGCGGCAACGCGGAGGTGCGCGGTGTCGACGCCAAGCGCGGCGCCGAGTTCGGGGCGGCCCTGCGAGCCGCAGGCCTGCTCCCCTCGGCCGCGCACGAACGCGTCCGCAACATCCTCGCCTCGCCGCTCTCGGGCCTCGACGACCGGAGCCCCGCCGACGTACGCGAGTGGCTCCTCGACCTCGACCAGCTGCTGTGCGCGAGCACGGTGACGCCCACGCTGAGCGGCAAGTTCCTGTTCGCCCTGGACGACGGCCGCGGCGACGTCGCCGCACTCGCACCCGACATCCTGCTGCGGGCGACGCCCGGGGGCCGCGCCGTGCTCCGCCTCGCCGCCGAACCGTACGAACTGCGCCTGGCGTACGAGGATGCGGCGCGGGCCGCGGTGGCGGCGGCGGAGGAGTTCGTCGCGGCGGCCCGGGACGATCCGGGGCGGGGCTGGCGGGTCGCCGAACTCACCCTCGTACCAGGGGAGTTGACGGAGCGTGTAGCGCGGAGGACCGGGGCCGAGGTCGCCGCGGCGCCGGAGCGGCCGGTCGCACGGCCGCCGAAACCCGGGCCGGTCCTCGACGCCGCCGGCGCCGTACGGGCGTGGTCCGTGCAGGCCCCCTTCGGTGCCGTCACACCCGACGCCTGGTCGGCGCTGCTCGACTCGGCCGACGGCGAGGTGCGGCTCACCCCGTGGCGCGGGATCGTCGTGCCCGGCGCAGACTCCGAACCGCTCGCCCGCGCGGGCTTCGTCACCGCACCGGACTCACCGTGGACGCGGGTGAGCGCCTGCGTCGGCCGACCCGGCTGCGCCAAGTCCCACGCGGACGTGCGCGCGGAGGCCGCCGCGCACCTCGCCGACATGGACTCGTACGGCGGCCTGCCCGTGTACTGGTCCGGCTGCGAGCGGCGCTGCGGGCACCCCACCGGCCCGTACGTGGACGTCGTGGCGCAGCCCGGCGGCGGCCACACCCTCACCGTTCCCTCCGTCCCCCATCACACCGAGAGCTGAGAGCAACCGTGTTCGACTACGAGAAGGACGGCGCGGCGATCTACCGCGAGTCCTTTGCCACGATCCGCGCGGAAGCCGCGGACGGACTCGCGGCGCTGCCCGCCGACCTCGCCCAGGTGGCGGTCCGCATGATCCACGCCTGCGGCCAGGTGGATCTCGTACAGGACATCGGCCACTCGACCGGCGTCGTGGCGAACGCGCGGGCCGCGCTGCGCGCCGGGGCGCCCATCCTGTGCGACGCCCACATGGTCGCCAGCGGCGTCACCCGCAAGCGGCTGCCCGCCGAGAACGAGGTGATCTGCACGCTGAGGGACCCTCAAGTACCGGACCTCGCTGCCAAGTTGGGGACCACGCGCAGTGCCGCCGCGCTCGAACTGTGGCGTGACCGGCTCGACGGCGCCGTCGTCGCGATCGGCAACGCGCCCACCGCGCTCTTCCACCTCATGGAGATGATCGCGAAGGGCGCGCCGAAGCCCGCCGCGATCATCGGCATACCCGTCGGCTTCGTCGGCGCCGCCGAGTCGAAGGACGCGCTCGCCGCGAACGAACTGGGCCTCGAACACCTCGTCGTACGAGGACGCAGGGGCGGCAGCGCCATCACCGCCGCCGCGCTGAACGCGATCGCGACCGAGGCGGAGATCATGGAGGACCGGGCATGAGCGGGAAGCTGTATGGCGTCGGGCTCGGGCCCGGTGACCCGGAGTTGATGACCGTCGCGGCCGTGAAGGTGATCGCCTCCGCCGACGTCATCGCGTACCACTGCGCGCGCCACGGGCGTTCCATCGCCCGCTCGATCGCCGCGGAGCACATCCGCGAGACCCAGATCGAGGAGCGGCTGATGTATCCGCTCACGGTCGAGACGACGGATCATCCCCGCGGATACCGGGGCGCGCTCGACGACTTCTACGAGGAGGCGGCCGCCACCCTTGCCGCGCACCTCGACGCCGGGCGCACGGTCGCCGTGCTCGCCGAGGGCGACCCGATGTTCTACGGCTCGTACCAGCACATGCACAAGCGGCTCGCCGACCGGTACGAGGCGACCGTGATCCCGGGTGTCACGTCCATCAGCGCCGCCGCCGCACGGCTCGGGCAGCCGCTGTGCGAGGACAAGGAGACGCTGACCGTCATCCCCGGCACGCTGCCGGAGGACGAGCTGTCCGCGCGGATCGCCGCCGCGGACTCCGCTGTCGTCATGAAGCTGGGGCGTACGTTCACCAAGGTGCGGGCGGCGATCGAGAGTTCGGGGCGGCTCGACGACGCGCGTTATGTCGAGCGGGCGTTCATGGACGGCGAGCGGACGGGGGCGCTGGCCGACATCGACCCGGAGTCCGTGCCGTACTTCTCCGTCGCCGTGCTGCCCTCCCGGGTCGACGCGGTGCCGGTGGCGGACCTGGACGCGGAGCTGGATCCGGCTCGGGGCGAGGTCGTGGTCGTGGGTACCGGGCCCGCGGGTGCGCCCTGGCTGACGCCGGAGTCGCGCGGCGCGCTGGCCAACGCCGACGACCTGGTCGGGTACACCACGTACCTCGCGCGTGTGCCCGGACGGCCGGGGCAGGTGCGGCACGGGTCGGACAACAAAGTCGAGTCCGAGCGTGCCGAGTTCGCCCTCGATCTGGCGCGGCGCGGGCATCGTGTCGCGGTCGTCTCCGGGGGTGACCCCGGTGTCTTCGCGATGGCGACGGCGGTGCTCGAAGTCGCCTCGGAGGAGCGGTACTCGGGGATTCCGGTGCGGGTCCTGCCGGGGGTTACGGCGGCGAACGCGGCGGCGGCGAAGGCGGGGGCGCCGCTCGGGCACGACTACGCGACGATCTCCCTTTCCGACCGGCTGAAGCCGTGGGAGGTCATCGCGGAGCGGTTGCGGACGGCTGCGGCGGCGGATCTGGTGCTGGCCCTTTACAACCCGGGGTCGCGGAGCCGGACGTGGCAGGTGGGCAAGGCGCGGGAGTTGTTGCTTGAGCTGCGGCTGCCGGATACGCCGGTGGTTCTTGCGCGGGATGTCGGCGGGGCCGAGGAGAGCGTACGGGTCGTCCGGCTCGCCGATCTTGACCCCGAGGTCGTCGACATGCGTACGTTGCTGATCGTCGGGTCGTCGCAGACCCAGGCGGTGGTCCGTGCGGACGGCCGAACGGTGACATGGACCCCGCGCCGCTATCCAGAACCCGGCACCGCGTAACGGCCACGGGGCTCCGCCCCGGACCCCGCGCCTCAATCGCCGGCGGGGCTTGAGCTATCAAGCCCCTGCGGCGATTGAGCAGCGGGGTATGGGGCAGAGCCCCAGTCTTTCAGGGCCGGGGGGCGTTGAGCCAGTGTGTGGCTTCCTCCACGGTGGTGGCGACGGGGACACCGGTCGGCACCGGGGGGCGGCGGACCACCACCACCGGGATGCCCGCCTCCCGCGCAGCGGTCAACTTCGGGGAGGTCGCGGCGCCGCCGCTGTCCTTGGTCACGAGGACGTCGATGGCGTGGTCGGAGAGGACCGCGCGTTCGCCGGACAACGTGAACGGGCCCCGGTCCAGCAGCACCTCCATCCGCGGCGGCACCGGCGCCTCAGGCGCATCCACGGACCGCACGAGGAACTCCGCGTCATCGACGTGGGCGAACGCGGCAAGCCCCATCCGCCCCGTGGTGAGGAAGACCCGCCCCGCCCCCCGCACCGCCTCGGCCGCCTCCGCCAGGGAGCCGACCTCCCGCCAGTCGTCCCCCGGACCCGGCACCCAGCCGGGCCGCCGCAGCGCGAGCAGGGGAACATGGGCGGTGGCGGCGGCCCGCGCCGCGTTGAAACTGATCGTCTCGGCGAAGGGATGGGTGGCATCGATGACCGCGGACACGGCCTGCTCGAGGATCCACTCCGCCATGCCGTCCGCCCCGCCGAACCCGCCGATCCGCACCTCACCGGCCGGCAGCCGGGGCGCCGCGACGCGGCCCGCGAGCGAGCTGGTCACGCGGACCCGCGGGTGCAGGGCCTCGGCCAGGTGCCGGGCCTCGGTCGTCCCGCCGAGAATCAACACGTGCGGCATCGGGGAACTCCATGAACGAATCGACTGAGCCGAAAGGCGGGCGCAGCGCCCAACTCAAGCACACCGGTCTGCGGCCCGGCTGGACGACCGGCGCCTGCGCGACCGCCGCGACCACGGCCGCGTACACGGCGCTGCTGACCGGCGAGTTCCCCGACCCGGTGACGATCACGCTGCCGAAGGGCCAGACACCGGCCTTCGCGCTCGCGGTGGAGTCCCGCGACGCGGAATCGGCGACGGCCGGTGTCGTCAAGGACGCCGGCGACGACCCGGACGTCACGCACGGCGCCCTCGTACGGTCCACGGTGCGGCGCCTCCCGCCCGGCTCGGGAGTGGTGTTCAAGGCGGGGCCGGGCGTCGGCACGGTCACCCGGCCCGGACTTCCGCTGCCGGTCGGCGAACCCGCCATCAACCCGGTGCCGCGCGAGATGATCCGCACGCACCTCGACCGGGTGGCAGCGGAACAGGGCGACCCCGGCAACGTAGACGTAGAGGTCACGATCTCCATCGACCACGGCGAGGAGATCGCCCGCTCGACCTGGAACCCGCGGCTCGGGATCCTCGGCGGTCTGTCGGTGCTCGGCACGACGGGGATCGTCGTGCCCTACTCGTGCTCGGCGTGGATCGACTCGATCCGGCGGGGCGTCGACGTGGCGCGCGCCGCGGGCCGTACGCATGTCGCGGGCTGCACCGGCTCGACGTCCGAGAAGACGGTCGTCCGTGAACACGCCCTGCCCGACGACGCGTTGCTCGACATGGGCGACTTCGCGGGCGCGGTCCTGAAGTACATCCGCCGCCACCCGGTCGACCGTCTGACCATCTGCGGCGGCTTCGCCAAGCTGTCGAAACTGGCGGCGGGCCATCTGGATCTGCACTCGGGCCGTTCCCAGGTCGACAAGGGTTTCCTGGCCGAACTGGCGCGCGGCGGCGGGGCGTCGGAGTCCCTCGCCCAGGAGGTCGCCGAGGCCAACACAGGACTCGCCGCCCTCCAACTGTGCACGGCGGCGGGTGTCCCGCTCGGTGACCTGGTGGCGAGGGCGGCCCGCGACGAGGCTCTCGCGGTCCTCCGCGGCGCCCCGGTGGCCGTGGACGTCATCTGCATCGACCGAGCAGGGAACGTAGTAGGCAAATCAAGCCCCTGCGGCGATTGAGCAGCGGGGCCCGGGGCAGAGCCCGGCAACCTAGGCCCGTTCCCGCCCCACGGAGTACAGGTGGCTGTCCCGGAACTGGGAGGCGCCCAACGTGCGGCCCACGATGATCACGGCGGTCCGCAGCACACCCGACGCCTTCACCTGGTCCGCGATGTCGGCGAGGGTGCCGCGCAGGACCAGTTCGTTCTCGCGGCTGGCGTAGGCGACGACCGCGGTGGGGCAGTCCGCGCCGTAGTGCGGAAGCAGTTCGGAGACGATCCGGTCCACGTAGCGCGCGCCGAGGTGCAGGACGAGGAGCGCGCCGCTCGCGCCGAGTGTCGCGAGGTCCTCGCCGGGCGGCATCGGTGTGGCCTGCTGGGCGATACGGGTCAGGATCACCGTCTGGCCGACCGTCGGCACCGTCAGTTCGCGCTTCAGCGCCGCTGCCGCCGCCGCGAACGCCGGGACTCCGGGGACCATCTCGTACGGGATGCCGAGCGCGTCCAGGCGGCGCATCTGCTCGGCCACCGCGGAGAACACGGACGGGTCGCCGGAGTGCAGGCGGGCCACGTCGTGTCCTGCCTCGTGCGCCGCCGCGAACTCCCGCTCGATGGCGTCGAGATCGAGGTTCGCCGTGTCGATCAGCTTCGCGTCCTGCGGGCATTCGGCGAGGAGTTCGGCCGGGACCAGCGAACCCGCGTACAGGCACACCTGGCAGTTCGCGAGCGTGCGCGCGCCGCGGACCGTGATCAGGTCGGCGGCGCCGGGGCCCGCCCCGATGAAGTAGACGGTCATGGCTGTCCCACCTTTAGAGTTCCGCTGTTTTCGTTACCGACCATTGCGTGACCGGCATCGCCTGCCGCCACCCCGTGAAGCCGCCGACCGGCACCGCGTGCGCGACGGACAGCTTCACCAGGTCGCCACCGTGGCGCCGGTACCAGGTGGCGAGCAGCGCCTCGGATTCGAGGGTGACGGTGTTGGCCACCAGGCGGCCGCCCGGTGCGAGCGCTGCCCAGCAGGCGTCGAGGAGGTCGGGGGCGGTGAGGCCGCCGCCGATGAACACGGCGTCGGGGGGCGGGAGTTCGGCCAGCGCCTTCGGTGCGGGGCCGGTGACGGCGGTCAGGCCCGGCACGCCGAGCCGCGCCGCGTTCCGCTCGATGCGGGCCGCGCGCTCCGGGTCCCGCTCCACGGCGTACGCGCGGCAGGACGGGTGCGTGCGCATCCACTCGATGCCGATGGAGCCCGAGCCGCCGCCGATGTCCCACAGCAGTTCGCCGGGGGCGGGGGCGAGCGCGGCGAGGGTCGCGGCGCGGACGTGGCGCTTGGTGAGCTGGCCGTCGTTCTCGTACGCGGTGTCGGGCAGGCCGGGGGCGGCGCCGAGGCGCAGGGTGTCGGGGGCGCGGCGGCAGTCGACGGCGATCACGTTCAGCGGGTCGCCGGGCGCGTGCGTCCAGGCCTCGGCCACGCCCTCGTACGACGTCTCCTCCTCGGCGCCGAGGCGTTCCAGGACGGTGAGGCGGCTCGGTCCGAAGCCGCGCTCCGTGAGCAGCTTCGCGACCTCGGCGGGGGTGGCCGCGCCGGCGGAGAGGACGAGTACGTGGCGGCCGTGGTGCAGTGCGGCGGCGAGCCGGTCGGCCGGGCGGCCCACCAGCGTGACCACCTCGGTCTCCTCCACGGGCCAGCCGAGGCGGGCGCAGGCGTAGGAGGTGGAGGACGGGTGCGGCAGCACGTGCAGTGCGTCGGGGCCGACGATTTCGGTCAGCGCCCGGCCGATGCCGTAGAACATCGGGTCGCCGCTGGCCAGGACGGCGAGGCGGTGGCCCGCGTAGCGGGCGAGGAGGGTCGGGACGGCGGGGCGCAGGGGGGTGGGCCAGGGGACGCGGTCGCCCTCGCACTCCGGGGGGAGCAGGGCGAGTTGGCGGGGCCCGCCGATGACTGCGGTCGCGGTGCGGAGGGCCTCGCGGGAGGTCTCCGGGAGGCCCGGCCAGCCGTCCGCGCCGATTCCGACGACGGTGGCCATCGGTGGGGCCGGGTTCGCGGGGGTCACTGCCAGGTACCTCGGGTCGTCAAGAGCGCCAACGTCGAAGCCGCACTCTATCGGGCGACACCAGCCCCGCCCCGACCCCGGCCCCCCGCGCCTCAATCGCCGGCGGGGCTGAAAAGACCCGGGGCTCCGCCCCGGAACCCGCGCCTCAATCGCCGCAGGGGCTTGAAAGAACCAATCGCCGCGGCGACGGGGGCGGAGCCCCAAATCAAGCCCCGCCGGCGATTGAGGCGCGGGTTCCGGGGCGGAGCCCCGAGGCGCGGGGTCCGGGGTCCGGGGCGGAGCCCCGAGGCGTGGGCGACGCGCCGCGCACACCCCCGGTCCCCCGTACCGTCGCGGCCACCGTGTTACCTCAGAGCGAATCGCATCGGCGGGAGGCAGGACGACATGGCGGGTTACGGGATGGCACGGGCGTGGGCCGTGACCGCCATGGTGGTCGGGGCCTCCGCCCTGCCCGCCACCACGCCGGAGGCGAACGCCGCGGAGGAGCCCGCACCCACCACCGTCGTCTGGCCGGTGACCGCCACCCCGCACATGACGGCGGCAGCCCTCGGCTCGGGTTCGGACGCGAAGCCCGTCTTCGACGACGACTCGCTCGCCGGCCTGTTCGCCCCCGGCGGCCGCCTGCGCGAGGTCGTCGACGCGGGCAAGGGCCGCGACGTCAGCTGGGTGCTCGACCCGGACGTGGTGATCGCCGCGCAGGAGATGTCCACCGGCTACCGCGTCGCGAAGAACGCCGCCTCCGTCTCTCCGCAGGACACCACCGAGGGCACGGGCCAGGGCGCGGCCCGCAGCTGGCTCACCGCGCTGCGGGAGGCCGTGAAGGGCCGCGAGGTCTGGCTCCTCCCGTACGCCGACACGGACCTCGCCTCGCTGGCCCACCACCCCGGCACCGACACCGAGGACCTCACGGAGGTCGTGTCCGGGCTCGCGGCCGACGCGAAGAAGCGCGTCGACCGGGCCCTCGACACCTCCGCCCGCCCGGGGCTCGGCTGGCCCGCCGACGGCGCGCTCGACTCCGACGTGACCGCGCTCGGCGCCAAGCTCGGCGTGACCCGCGTCCTCGCCTCGGGCCAGGGGCTCACGCCCGCGGACACCGCCCCCGTGACCGTGGGCAGCGGCGACGACGCGATGACGGCGCTGCCCTACGAGGCCGACGTGACGGCCGCGCTCGGCCGCGTCAAGGACCAGGCGCCCTCCCCCACTCCGACCGCGTCGGCGTCGGCGTCGGCGTCACCCAGTGACTCCGGCTCCTCCCCCGGCCCGGAGGCCTCCGCGAGCCCCGACACCGCAGGCAAGGCCACCGTCGGCCGCATCACCGCGCTCCTCAAGGCGAACACCCGCCCGGTCCTCGTACCGCCCCGCAACCTGTCGGGCACGGCGGCGGACGCGCTCGGCTCCGCCATCGACGCCGGCACCGAGGACGGCTGGCTGGACCTCCAGGACCTCCGCGCGGCCGACGACGACCCGGTGAAAGGGGCGGCCGGGTCCCCGTCCGCGTACCCCTCACGACTGCGCGCGGGCGAGCTCGGCAAGGAGCAACTGACCGACGCAGCAGGCGACTTGGACCGGCTCGCGACCCTCGGCAAGGTGCTCGCCGACCCGAAGGACACCACGGAGTCCGTGCACGCGGCGATGGCCCGCGCCCTGGGCACCGCCTGGCGGGGCGAGGAGGACACGGCGCAGCGGACGTTCCAGGACCGCACGACGGCCTTCCTGTCGACGTCGGTGACGTCACTGCGCCTGGTGCCGAAGACCACCGTCACCGTCACGTCGGGCGACGCCTCGATCCCGGTCACGGTCGACAACGCGCTGCAACAAGAGGTCTCCGGGCTCGAACTGCGCCTCACGTCCAGCGACTCCGAGCGTCTCAAGGTCAACGACGACGAGATCTCCGTGTCGGCCGAGGGCTCGGCGAGCCACACCTCCCAGATCGACGTCACCGCGAAGGCCAACGGCAAGGCGCGTCTGACGGCGCAGCTCTACACGACGAGCGACGGCAAGCCGTGGGGCGACGAGATGACCTTCGAGGTCGATGTGACGTCGGTGTCCTCCGGGTCGATCGCCGTGGTGGCGGCGGGCGTCGGGCTCATCGTCCTGGCCGCCGTGTTCCGCATGCGCCGCGTCCGCAGACGCAATGGAAACGGGAGCGGGAGCGGCCAGGGCGGGGCCACCCCAACCGGCTGATGACGAGTCCTCGTCCGCCTTTCTCACCGCCGCCCGCGCGTCAGCGCGCCCAGTCCGGCGTCCAGAACTCGTCGGCGTCGCCGCCCTTCTGACGCTCGTACCGGTCCGTCAGATACGTCAGGAGCGCCGCGAGGCCCGGGTGCCGGTTGTCGGCCCGCCACAGCAGCGACAGCGGGTAGAGCGGGGTCGGACGGCGTACGGGGATGAAGCGGAGCTCGATGTCGGCCGGGCGGGTGAGCGGCGTGCGGGTGCCCATGATGGTCGCCACGTCGTCCGCCGCCGCGACCGTCCGCAGCAGGTGGCCGCCGCCGAAGGTGCTGCCGCCGACGTCGATGGTGAGGCCGAAGGCGCGCTCCAACTCCTCGTAATACGTGGCCCATTCGCTGCCCTTGACCATGCCGGGCATCCAGATCCGGTGCCCGGCCAGCTCGGCGGGCGTGACCTCGGTCCGGTCCGCCAGGGGGTGCGCCGCGCCGGTGACGAGGATGGCCGGCTCGTCGATGACGCGGGCGCTGCGCACCTCGCGCGGCAGCCGGTCCGCGGGCACGGCGCACGTCCAGAACGCGGCGTCGACGCCCCCTTCCCGTACGGAGGCGAGCGCGGCACGCCCGCCGTGGCCGAGGGCGACGACGTCGAGCGGGAGGTGCTGGTGGGCCTGGTGGAAGTCCTGCACGACCCCGTTGGTGATCACGTTGGCGGCGAGCACGTCCACGCGCAGCGGGCGCCGGCCGCCGCGCACGGAGTCGGCGGCCCGCTCGGCGACGGCGAGCAGCTCGCGCGCGTGCGGCAGGAAGGTCTCGCCGTCGAGGGTGAGCCGCACGCCGCGCGGGGTCCGGGTGAACAGGCGCGCGCCGAGCCCCCGCTCCAGGGCGGCGACGCGCTTGGAGGCGGCCTGCTGGGTGATGCCGAGTTCGGCGGCGGCGATCTGGATCTGCCCCTCGCCGGCGACGGCGACGAAGGTGCGTACGTTCTGGAAGTCGATGGCGTCCATGGGGTGCACGCCCCTTATACAACCATTGGTTGTACAGATGTGGGTGCCAGTTGTTTGCCGCGGCGCGCCCCCGGCCGCTTGGATCGCCGGGTCACAACAGGAGACGGGAGGCGGTTCGGTGCGGCTCGGGCGGGATTTCGGGTGGCTGTGGGCCGCCTTCGCGGTGAGCACCGCCGGTTCCTGGCTCGCGCTCGACGCGTTCCAGCTGATCGCGGTCCTCGTGCTGCACAGCGGCGCCGCTCAGGTGTCGTTCCTGGCGGCGGCCGGGCTCGCGGTCGGCGCGCTGCTCGCGGTGCCGCTCGGGCCGTGGGTGGAGTTCCGGCGCAAGCGGCCGGTGCTGGTCCTCGCGGACCTGGTGCGCTGCGGCGCCCTGCTGACACTCCCCCTCGCGTATGCCCTCGACGCGCTCACCTTCGCCCAGCTCGTCCTGGTCTCGGTGGTCGTGGCCGCCGCCGACATCGTGTTCCGCGCGGCGAGCGGCGCCCACCTCAAGGCGCTCGTGCCGGACGCGGGACTCCTGACCGCCAACGCCCGCTTCGAGTCGACGCAGTGGACCGCCACGGCCGTCGGACCGCCACTCGGCGGCGCGCTCATCGGCGCCTTCGGTCCGCTGACGACGGTCCTCCTGGACGCGGTGAGCTACGTCCTGTCGGCGGTGGGCGTGCGCGCCATCCGGGCACCCGAGCCGGAGCCCGCGCGCAGCAAGAGCGGCGGCCGGTTCAGCGCCGCCGACATCGCCGAGGGCTGGCGCCACTTGTGGCGGCAACCCCGGCTGCGCGCCCTGTTCCTCAACAACAGCCTGGTGAACGCCCTGATCATGGTGGGCTCCCCGCTGATGGCGGTGCTGCTCCTCGACGATCTGGGGCTCGCCCCCTGGCAGTACGGCCTGGTCTTCGGGATCCCGTGCCTGGGCGGACTCGCCGGCTCCCGCCTCACCGGGCCGCTGGTGCGGCGGTACGGGGAGCGGCGGGTGCTCCTGGTGAGCGGTACCGCGCGGGCGTGCTGGCCGGTCGGGCTTGCGTTCGTGGGGCCGGGTGTCGCGGGGATGCTCGTGGTGGTCCTCGTGGAGTGCGGCCTCATCACGTGCAGCGCCGTCTTCGCCCCGGTCATGGCGGTCGAGCGGCTGCGGCTCACGGACGACGACCGGGTGGCGCGGGTGCTGTCCGCCTGGACCGTCACCCAGCGGGCCGTCACCGCCGCGCTGACGCTGGTATGGGGCGCCTTCGCCGCGCTGATCGGTGCGCGCGGGGCGCTCGCGCTCGCCGGAGTGCTGCTGCTGGCGACGCCCCTGCTGCTGCGCGGCCTGCGCTCCCCGGCGTGTACACCCCGCCCCGCGGCGCCCACGCTGCCAGAGTGACCACGAACAACCACCCCATATGTGCCGGATGTCCAGGACAGCCCGGTTAAGGGAGTTTTCGTGGCACACGTACACGTGATCCTCAATCAGAAGGGCGGCGTGGGAAAGTCCACGCTCGCCGTGAACCTCGCGGCCGTCACCGCCGACGTGCTCGGCGCGGGCGCCGCCGACGCCGAACGCCCGCCCGTCGTCGCCGTCTCCATCGACCCGCAGGGCTCGGCCGTGTGGTGGTCGGAGCGGGTCGGTGAGGGCCTCCCCTTCGACTTCGTACAGGCCCACGACGACCTCTCGGGGCTCGCCGCGCTGTCCCGCATCCCGTCCGCGCAGCACGTCTTCGTCGACACCCCCGGCTGGCTCGACCTCGCGGACGACGACGGCGCGGACCCCCTCGGCAAGGGCGCTGCCGCCGACGCGCTGCGCGCGGTGCTCTCCAACGCCACCGACGTCATCGTCCCCATCGAGCCCGAGCCGCTCGGCTTCCAGCCCACGCAGCGCACGGTGGAGCGGGTCGTGAAGCCGCGCGGGCTGCCCTTCCGCGTGGTCATCAACAACTGGGACCCGCGCGACGGCAAGGCCGACCTGGAGCAGACCCGCGCGTTCGTCGAGGCGCAGGACTGGCCGCTCGCGCGCACCGTCGTACGCCACTACAAGCTGCACACGCGGGCCAGCGCGGACGGCCTCGTCGTCACGCAGTACGGCGCGAACCGGGTCGCGCTCCAGGCCCGCGAGGACTTCTTCCGGCTCGCCCTGGAGGTCGGCCTCGCGGCGATCCCGGCCCCGGCGCGCAGCAAGAAGCCCCGCCAGTCCTCCAGCACCACGAAGGCCACGAAGGCCGCGAAGGCCACGAAGAAGAAGGTGAACAGCTGATGGGGCGCCGTACCGACCTGTCCTCGCTCCTGTCCTCCGAGAAGGCGGCCGCCGAGGAGCAGGACGCGGCGCCCGCCCAGCGCAGACGCCCCGAGACCAAGCCGCTCACCGTCCCGATCGGCGACCTCACCGAGAACCCGGACAACCCGCGCCACGAACTGCGCGACCTCGACGGGCTCGCCGAGACGGTGCGCGAACGCGGCGTCCTCCAGGCCCTCGGCGTCGTCTCCGCCGCCGTCTTCCTCGCCGCGCGGCCGCACCACAAGGAGGCCGTGGGCGACGCCCCGTACGTCGTCCTGCACGGCCATCGGCGGCTCGCGGCGGCCAGGATGGCGGGCCTGGACGAGGTTCCGGTCCTGGTCAGGGACGATGCGACGCGTTCCGACGAGGACGCGCTCATCGAGAACGTGCAGCGCGACGACCTCACGGAACTGGAGCAGGCCCAGGCCATCCAGGGCCTGATCACCTCCTACGGCTACTCGCAGCGTCAGGTCGCCGCCCGGATCGGCAAGACGCAGGGCTTCATCTCGCAGCGCCTGTCGCTGATGAAGCTGCGCGAGGACATCCAGGAGGCGCTCGCCGACGGCCGCGTCTCCATCGAGGACGCCCGCCGCATCGCCCGTCTCCCGAAGGACGATCAGGTGCTCCCCGGCGAGCCGGATGCCGCCGCGACCGTCCCGGCCGCCCGCAAGGAGAAGCGGGGCCGTGATTACGGCGTAATCAAGATCGACAGCCGGGGCACCCCGGACGACCTGGTCGAGGCGCTGCGTCGGCATCTGGCCCCCGCCACCCTCGACCGGATCGTCGAACTGCTGGGGCGATAGCCGCCCGTGCCGTCGATGCGGCCGCCGTGGTCGCTTACCGTGGCCCCGTGCTCGAAGTGCCGACCGTGCCGTCCACGTCCCTGACCCCGCAACCGCCCGCCGAGGCCGTCGCCCCGCTGATGCGCGGCCTGGACGTGCTGCGGCGCCTCACGGACGCGGACGGCACGCTCGCCCTCGCCGACCTCGCCCGGGCCACGGGCCTGGCCCGCTCCACGGTCGACCGGATCTGCGCGACCCTCGCCCACCTGGGCTTCGTACGCCTCGACGGGCGTGACGCCGCGCTCGCCCCGCCCCTGATGACCGTCGCCAACGCCTGCCTGGACGCGCTGCGGGTGCCGGGGCTCCTGGGCCCGCTCGCCGACCGGCTCGCGGACGAGCTCGACGAATCCGTCTCCCTCGCGGTCCCCGACGGCGACGACATCCGCTTCGTCCACCAAGTGCTGCGCAGGCGGGCCCTGTCCATCAGCTTCCGCGTGGGCGATTCCCTGCCGGGGGGCGGGTGTGCGCCGGGGTTGGTGTTCCGGGAGTCCCTCCCCCTCGCGGTCGACGACCAACTCGTGGAACCGGGCCTGGTGGCGGTGGCGGTCCCCGTGCGGGGGCCGGACGGTTCGGTGGTCTGCGCGCTGAGCGTGGTCAGCCACACGAGCCGGCACGCCGCCGGGGAGCTGGCGGGAGCGGTGCGGGGGCCGTTGGAGGCGTGCGTACGGAAGATGGAAGCGGAACTGAATTATCAAGCCCCTGCGGCGATTGAGCAGCGGGGTCCGGGGCAGAGCCCCGCGACCGGGGACCCAACCCCCGCAACGATCCAGTCCCTGGCCAGAGGCCTCCGCGTGCTCACCGCCTTCGACGCCGCCCACCCCACCCTGACGCTCACCGAAATCGCCGAAGGCACCGGCCTCGCCCGTGCAACGGCCCGCCGCGCCCTCATCACCTACGAACACCTCGGCCACGTCACCCACCAGGACCGCACCTACCGCCCCACCCCCCGCATCCTCGCCCTCGGCTGCGCCCCCCTGTCGCGCACCACGCTCCCCCGCATCGCCGCGCCGCACCTCGCGGCCCTGTCGAAGCGGCTCGGCGAATCCGTCGGCCTGTCCGTAGCGGACGGTGACACGTCCGTACGCTGCACCGCGCGGGTGACGCCGCGCCGGGTCATGAGCGTCGACATCGGCGTCGGCTCCCGGCTGCCCGTACGGGACACGGCCGCCGGGCGGCTGCTGCGCGACGGCGGCGAGCGGGCGGTGGCCGACGGGCCCGAGGCCGGACTGCGGTCGGTGGCCGTGCCGGTACGGGACCGTGCGGGCCACGTGGTGTCCGCGCTCGACGTCACCGCCCACCAGGGCCGCGGGGACGACGACACGTGGGCCGAGGCGCTGCGGGACACCGCGGCGCTGATCGCGGCGGACCTGCACGTGACATCGCGCTTCGTGAGCGTCCCCGTGCACTGAGACCCGGATCTCACCGGCGTACGGACCTTCGTCCCTACTCTTCGCGACGAATGCCCCGCATTCTCATATGTGATGAAACCCGGCAGCTCGAGCAGCTACTACCAGTCCTCGATCCGTGGCGCGGCCCCCTCGGCCTCCCGCCCCACGGGCGGCTGGCGTGCCATGGTGCTGCTCGTCTCGGTGATGGCGCTCATCATCGTCACGCTCGACGTGGCGACGCCGGCCGACTTCCGGGCGCGCGCCCTGCTCGGCCTCGTGCCGATCATGGTGGCGCTGCTCGCGCCCGTGTCCGTCACCGCCGTCGTCACCGGGCTGCTGATCTGTGTATACCTCGGACTGCAAACCGTGGCGCCGCTGCCGGCCGGCACCAGCTGGGCCGTGCTCGGGCCGCTGATGATCGGCACCGGCGGCCTGCTCGGCGTGCTGATCGCGCGCCGCAGGGAGGAGCAGCGGGCCCGCGTCCAGGCCCTCACGGACATCGCGGAGGCCACGCAGCGCGCGGTGATGCGCGGCCTGCCCGAGCGCCTCGACGACCTGCACATCGCCGACTTCTACCAGCCCGCCGCCCGCGCGGCCCGCGTCGGCGGCGACTGGTACGACTTCCAGCCCTCGCCGCACGGGGTGCGCGCGGTGCTCGGCGACGTCAGCGGCAAGGGCCTGCCCGCGGTGTCGGCCTCGGCGTGGCTGCTCGGCGCGTTCCGGGAGGCGGCGTACCACGAGGAGCGGATCGAGGAGGCGGCCCGGCGCCTGGAGATCGCCATGCAGCGCTACAGCGCCTGGACCCGGATCACCGACGACGAGGGCCTCACGGACGCGTTCTCCACCGGGCTGCTGCTGCACTTCCCGCCGGCGTCCCCCGAGTGCGTCGACATCGTCAACTTCGGGCACGAGCCGCCGCTGGTCGTCACGGCGGACGGCCGCGTGCACACCCCCGAGCTCCCTGCCGGGCTCCCTCTCGGCATGGGGACGCTGGGCGCCGAGGCGCCGCGCGTGGCACGGCTGCCCTTCGGGACCGGGGACACCCTGATCCTCTTCACCGACGGCGTGACCGAGTGCCGCGACGCGGGCGGCACCTTCTACCCCGTACGCGAGCGGCTGCCGCGCCTGCTGTCGCCGCGCGGCGCGCAGGAGTCGCCCCAGGCGCTGCTGCGCCGCCTGGCGGAGGACCTGCGCGAGCACCGGCACGGCCCGCCCAGCGACGACGCCGCGATCACCGTGATCCGCAGGACCGCACAGCGCGCGCCGTACCAGAACGAGGCGGACGCCGAGCTGTACGCGTACCGGCCGAAGGAGGCCGCGGACGAGACCGCGGGCACGGCCGTTCAGGGCGCCATGACTCAGTACGCCACCGACATGCGCTTCCTGGAGTGCGCGTCGCGCTCGATCTCGTCGACGAAGACCAGCGCATAGTCCTCGGCGCTGATCCGGCTCGCGCCGTCCGCGTCCGTCATCAGCCGGTCGCCGCCGATCCGGAACTCCTCGGTGCGCTCCCCCGGGCCGATCTCCGCGGCCGGCGAGATGTACGTCCAGTCCACGTCGTCGACCGTACGCAGAAGCGCCAGAACGTCCCGGTGCGCGAGCGCCTCGCCGCGGTACGCGTCGGGGAAGTCCGGCTGGTCCATGAGCGCCTCGCCGGGCGCGACCTCCAGGCTGCCCGCCCCGCCGACCACCACGAGCCGCGCGATCCCGGCCCCGCGCACCCCGGCGACCAGCGCCTCATTGAGTGCCAGGAACGGCAGAACCGGGTCCGATCCGTCGCGGGGCGGCGCGAGGGCGGAGGCCACGGCGTCGTGCCCGCCCGCGAGTTCCGTCAGCCGCTGCACGTCGGAGACGTCCGCGGCGACGGCCGTGACACCGGGGACGGGCACGTCGCCCGAGCGGCTGACGGCGGTCACACTGTGGCCGCGGCCCAGGGCCTCGGCGGCGATGCGGCTGCCGACCATGCCGGTGGCGCCCAGGAGCAGGATGTTCATGCGCTCAGCGAAACACGGTGCGCCACCGCGCGCATGTTGCGAAGGGCGTGCCACAAGAGGTCAATGGAGAGCGAAGGACGCGAGACTCGGGACATCCGAGGGCGCGTCCGAGGGGGCCTGGCAGAAAGGAGCCAGTCATGGCTCAGCATGCGGCACCCGCACCGCGACGCAGCACAGGTGGCGCGGCGCTCTCCCCGACGAGCGCGGCCGTCGTCGTCCCCGTCGTGACCGGCATCGTGTACGGCTTCTGGGCGGCGAGCATCGACCGCTTCGGCGGTGAGGTCACCGGAGCCAACATCGCGCTCGGCTTCGTCACGGGCATCATCGTGGCGGCGCTCTGCTTCGGCATCCACCACTGGTCCAAGCAGCTGGCGGGCCGGCACTTCCTGGCGCGGGCCTCGGCCTGGGGCGCGTTCACCGGCATCGCGATCGGTTTCCTGCACAGCCTCTCGGACCCGGCGATCCTGTGGTCGATCATGCTCGGCCTGGTGATCGGGGCGTCCACGTTCGTGGGCACGTACTACCGGTACTACTCGGCGAGCGAGTACGCGCCCGTATAGCCTTATAGAACGTACGTTCTAGTGCCGTCCGTTCTAGTACCAGACGCCGAACTCCCGGGTCTCGGTCTCCCGGTAGTACCACCCGCTCGGGCCGTGGTCACGATCGTGCCGCGGCCCGTCGGACGGCGCCTTGGACGTGCAGCTCGGCACGCCGCGGCCACCGGTGTCGACATACGCGGCGCTGGCCCAGCCGCGGGCGCCCGTGAACCAGTACCAGGTCGAGGTGGAGTGCACGGACGAGCCGTCCGTGGCGCACTCGATGCGGTCCTGGCTGCCCGGCGCGAGCCGGTACACGACGGATGCCGAGGTGCTCGGACCCGAGCGCAGGTTGAGGTCGGACGGGGAGACGACCGTCCCCCAGACGACGTCCCCGCTGTTCGCACCGGCCGGTGCCGCGGCTGTCACGGCGAGCAGTCCGCCCGCCAAGAGCCCGGCGGCAGCAAGGGCCGGGGTGGTTCGGCGCATGGTTCGGCGCATGATCGGCCTCCTAGGGTGAACCCTGGATCCCCACGATCTCCACGCCCCCACGTCCAGGAAACACCCGTTCGGCCCAGTGCTCCACCGGAGCGCTCGCGCCCCGCGCGGCTTGGGCCTTGCCTGGCAGACGTGACCCGAAAAGCGCCCGCGAAGGCAGTCCTCTCCTCGGTGCTGCTCGTCATCGCCTGCCTCCTCGTCCCGCTGGGCACCCTCTCCACCTGGGCGAAGTACGAGATCGGCGACAGCGACCGGTACGTGTCCGCGATGGCGCCGCTGGCCGGCGACACGGACGTGCGGGGCGCCGTCGCCGACGCGGTGACCACCGGGGCCATGAAGAACCTCGACGTGGGCGCGCTCCATTCGGTCGTCGAGGACTACCTCCACGACGCGGTCGTCTCGTTCACGGACACCGACGCCTTCCGCGGCGCCTGGAACACCGCGAACCGGGCCGCCCACGACGCCGTGCAGCAGGCCCTCGACGAGGGCACCACGGGGCCCGTCACGCTCGACCTGGCCCCCGTCACCCGGCAGGTCAAGCAGCAGCTGGAGGCGGACGGGGTGCCGTTCGCCGAGCGGATCCCGGTCGCCCACACCGAGGTCACCCTGCTGCCGGCCGGCGACCTGGCCGGGCTGCGGAAGGGCTTCCACGCGTTCCAACTCGCGGGCCTGTGGCTGCCGTTGGCCGCCGTGGTGTGCGCCGTCGCGGGCCTCGCGCTCGCCGCGCGCCGCCGCCGCGCGCTCGCCTGGACGGCCCTCGGCGTCGCCCTGGGCGCGGCGGCGCTGCTCGCCGCGCTGCCGCTCGCCCGCGCGCTGACGCTCTCCGACATCTCCGGCGCCGCGAACAAGGCGGCGACCGCCTCGGTCTACGACGCCCTGACATCGCCCATGCGGACCGCTTCGTGGGTGCTCGTCGCGGTGGGCGCGGTGGTGGCGCTCGCGGTGTGGCTCGGCGGGCGCCCGTTCAGCCGCGTACGCGATGCCGCCTCGCTACCCCGGCGCGAGCGCTCCGGTGGCAGTCCCCCGGACCATCAAACCGGCCTGACGGTGCACCACCCCGGCTAGCCTGGAGCACTCCGAACGGGTGGACACGGGGGCCGGGCCTTGGACCAGCGGCAGCAGCACATCACGGACGAGGCGCCCGGCGCCCCGCGGTACGAGACGCGGGACGCCGGGCGCCGCCGCGTCAACAGGACGGGAGCGTGGGCGGCGGCGCTGCTGTTCGTGGGGGTCAGCGCGGTGGTCGGCTTCCGGGCCGCCGGCCGTGACGGGCCCACACCCGTACCCCAACTCCTCGCGTTCCTCCCCTGGTTGCTCGCCCCCACGGCCGCCGCCCTGCTCCTCGCACTGCTGTCCCGCTGGCGTACGGGCATGGTCTGGGGCCTCGTCGTACTCGGCGCGCTCGCCTGGTACATGGAGCCGTACGGGACGGACGGCGAGCCGGACGGCGCCCCCGTCTCCGGCGTCCGGGTGCTCGCGTCCAACGTCCAGTTCAGCCACGGCACGAACGCGCTGATCGACACGGTCGCCCGGCACCGCCCCGACATCGTGTTCGTCGAGGAGTGCGGCCGCCCCTGCCGGGACGCGCTGGACCGGGAGTCGCTGCGGGCCCGCTACCCGCACCGGCGGGCCGTGGCGGCGGACGGCTCGGAGGGGTCGATGATCCTGAGTACGTTCCCGCTGAAGGCGGCGCCGACGGTGGCCGGGACGATGGGCATGCCGGCCGCCGTCGCGGACGTACGGGGGCACGCGGTGCGCCTCCAACTCGCCCATCCCATGCCGCCGTTGCCCGACCAGGTCGGCGTGTGGGAGACCGAACTCGGCCGCCTCGCGGACGCGGCACGGGCCGGCGAAGGGCCCGGGATCGTGGCGGGGGACTTCAACGCGACGCAGGACCACGCCGCGTTCCGCCGGCTCCTCGACGCGGGGGCGCTGCGCGACGCGGCCCGCCTCACCGGCCACGCCCGCACCCCGAGCTGGCCGTCGAAGGCGCCGGGACCGCTGGGCACGCAGATCGACCACGTACTGGTCACCGACGACTTCTCGGCGGACACGTCCCGCTTCATCGACCTCGCGGACACGGACCACCGGGCGCTCCTGGTGGACCTGACGCTGCACGGCTGAGCGCGCACCGCGGAACGCACCTGGCCGCCGCCCGTGGGGAGACGGGCGGCGGCCGGGTGTGTGCGGGAGGCGGCGGCCCGCTGCGGTCGGCTCGCAGGTGGGGGGGCCGGGCCGCGCGCCTCGCCCGTGGGACCGCCTAGCGCAGCGCGGCCTCCGCCTTGTGCAGGGCCTTCGCGAACCCGTTGGCCCACAGGGATTCCACCTGGGCCTTCTCGTTCGCGTCCGGGTTCGGGTTGGTGCACGAGGGGCCGGGTCCGCCGCCCGACATCAGCTCGCTGCACGGCCCTTCGTAGTGGTCGGGGAGGCCGAGGACATGGCCCGTCTCGTGCGTGGTCACGCGCGTGGAGTCGTACTCCTGGTTCTGCGCGTAGTCCAGGAAGACGTACCCGCTGCCGTGCCCGTCCGTCGACGCGTACGAGCCGCGCGAGTCGTCCCCCTCGCGGTACGAGAAGTCGCCCCCGCCGGACGAGGCCTGGAGCTTCACGTTCGACACCGACGAGTTCCAGATCGACGCGCTGCTGGCTATCTGCTGCTGGAACGTGGGGGCTTGTGAGGCGTCGTACGAGATGGTGACGGACTCGGCGCCGGGATTGGCGGCCCGCTTCTCGGCGACGGACTTCATGACGGCCTGGAAGAAGGCCTTGTTGGCTGCGGCCTCCTCGGCGGAACCGGCGTAGCGTGCGACCCGCTCGGTGGACCCGGAGGCGGAGGCGGACGCGGGGGCCGCGGCGAGGGCGGCGACGGTGAGCCCGGCGCCGAGGGCGCAGGCGAGCAGACGAACAGATGTGGGGGGTGTCATGTTCATGCATGAGATTCTGGGGCGGACGGGACGCACGAGGTAGATGCCACTGCGCGATAACTCCGCGTTATCCCCACACAGTTGACTCCGGTGAGTCTGGTGCGGCGTACGGTACCGGCCTACGCTCAACGCCCATGGAGCTGGAAGTGCGGCACCTGCGCGTCCTGTGTGCGATCGAGGACACCGGCAGCCTGCACAAGGCGGCCCGCCACCTCGGCATGACCCAGCCCGCCCTCAGCACCCAGCTGCGCCGCATCGAGGACCACCTCGGCGGCCGCCTGTTCACCCGCGAACGCACCGGCTGCCGCGCGACCCCGCTCGGCCGCACCCTGCTCACGCGCGCCCGCCCCCTGGTGGACGACCTGCGCGCGCTGGTCGACGAGACGCGCGCGATGGCCCAGGAGGCGGCCGGCGACCGCCTGCGCATCGGCTCCACGGCCAGCCGCGCGATACCGGGCTGGCTGCGCCGCCTGCGCGCGAGTTCGCCGCACGAACCGTCGCTGCGCATGGACGTCTCGGCGCACGCGCTGCTCCGCCTGGTGGCCGAGGGCGGCCTCGACGTGGCGTTCGTCCACGAGGTGGAAGGCAGTCCGCTGCGCATACCGGAGCCCCTGACCTGCAAGGTTCTGGTAGCCCGCGAACCGCAGTACGTCTCCCTGCCGGCGGACCATCCGGCGGCCGGCAGACCGGTCGTGCGCCTGACGGACCTGGCGGAGGACCGGTGGATGATCGACCCGACGGTGGACGGCGAATGGGACGGCCTGCTCAGGGCGTTCCGCTCGGCGGGCCTCAACCCCCGTGTCCTGCACGGTGATTACCTGACCGCGTCCAACCTCGTCGCGACGGGTGAAGTGGTGACGCTCTGCCAGCCGACGTCCCTGGCCCGCCCCGACATGGCGATCCGCCCCCTGGAGGGCGACCCGGTGGCCGTACGCCTCCTCCTCGCGGCCCGCTCCGCGCCCGTCCTGGACGCGGTGCTGCCGGCCCTGCGGGAGGCCTATTGGGAGTCGGCACACCAGTCACCGGCGTATCGGACACGTCTTACGGAGTCGGGCGTGATCGAGTGAATCCATACAGAAAGGGCGGCAGTTGTCCGCTCGGTCGAACGGCCCGACCCTGCCCAAGATCACGGCCCGCGGCGGCTAACCTTACGTGTCCGTCCTGGCCAGGGGTTCCAGGGACTTCGGGGACAACTCATGCGGAAGGTTGCGCACATGGGCATTCTGGATCGGCTGCGGAACGCGTTCGGGCGTTCGGGCAAAAAAGACCAACCCGCTGCCGCTACCGACCAGGCGCCAACGGTTCCCGCCCCTTCCAAGGGCGAGGCCGACGACCTGGTCTCGGCAGCTTTCGACAACATCTCGGTCCCCAAGCCGTCCGCCCCGGTGGGCGGCGACCGCGTGCCGCCGGAGCCGGCGGAGGAGCGGTCTGCGGCCGCGACGGAGGCCGAGACCGCGGCGCCGACTCCGGCTGAGCCCAAGCCGGAGGCCGAGGCGCCGGCGAAGGCCGAGGCCGAGGCCGATGCTGCGGCGGAAGCTGCGGCAGCGAAGGCCGAGCCGAAGGCGGAAGCTGCGCCGGCGGCGAAGGCCGAGGCTGCGGCGGCGGCCAAGAAGAAGGCAGAGGCGGAAGCTGCGGCACCGGCCGAGCCCAAGGCTGCCGCTCCGTCCTCTGCCCCGGCGGAGCCCACGATCGAGACCGAGGCCGAGCCTGCCGCTCCCGCCGCGGAGACGGCCGAGGCAGAGGCCACGGCTTCAGCGCCGGCCGAGGCGAAGACCGACGCCGAGGCCTCCACTCCGGTCGAGACCGAGACCAAGGACGACGCCGCAGACCCGGCTCCCGACCCCGCCGCGGCCAAGGCCCAGGACGACCCCGAGCTCCCGACTCCCGCCCCCGCTGTGGCCGGGCCCCAGGACGACCCCGAGCTCCCGACTCCCGCCCCCGCTGTGGCCGGGCCCCAGGACGACCCCGAGCTCCCGACTCCCGCCGCGGCCAAGGCCCAGGCGCAGGCCCCGGCCGACCCCGCAGACCCGGCTCCCGCCCCCGCTGTGGGCAGGCGTCCCGCAGGGCGGGACGGGTGGGCACAGCCCCCGGCGCAGGCCGAAGAGGGCAAGGGGGCCGACCCCGCCACGGCGGAGGAGCCCGTCACGGCGGAGGAGCCCGCTCCGGCGCAGGCCGACAAGACCAAGAAGGTCGACCCCGTCGCGGCAAAGACCCCGGCGCAGGCCGACAAGGACGGGAAGCCCGCCCACACCCCCGCCAAGGTAAAGACCCGCGCACCCGGCCTCGCCGCCGCCCACAAGGCCGCCGGCGCCGAACTCCGCAAGCGGAACCTCACCGGCACCCGCGCCACGGTCTACCTCGTCCTGGACCGCTCCGGCTCCATGCGCTCGTACTACAAGAACGGCTCCACCACCGCCCTCGCCGAACAGGCCATCGCCCTCGCCGCTCACCTCGACGACCGCGAGACCCCCACCGTCCACACGGTGATCTTCTCGACGGACATCGACGCCGCCGGCGACCTCACCCTGGACGCGTACGAGGGCAGGATCGACGCGTGGCACGCGGAGGCCGGCCGGATGGGCCGCACCAGCTACCACCGCGCGATCGAGGAGATCGTCGCGCACCACGAGAAGTCGGACGACCCCACCGCCCCGGCCCTGGTGATCTTCCAGACGGACGGCCCCCCGGACGTCCAGCGCCCGGCGAACGAGGCGCTCGCCAAGGCCGCCGCCCACCCCCTCTTCTTCCAGTTCGTCACCTTCGGCGAGCCGGACTCGAAGAACTTCGACTACCTCCGCAAGCTGAAGGCGGAGAACACCGCGGTCTTCCACGCGGGCGAGACCCCGCTGGAACTCACGGACGCGGAGCTCTACAAGGGCCTCCTGGAGGCCTGGCGCCCGTAACCCCGCCCCGTAACCCCGCTCAACAGGGCCCCGATACCCCATGGCCGTCCGCGCAGTAAACACCGCGCGGGCGGCCGCCCCATGTCGGCTACGATTTCTAGATTCCGCTCACACCAATTCCATCCACGTCACAACCCGGGAGCAGCCCCCGATGGCTCGACACCTCATCACCAGCGCCCTTCCGTACATCAACGGGATCAAGCACCTGGGCAACATGGTGGGGTCCATGCTCCCGGCGGATGTGTACTCCCGTTACCTGCGCAAGCGCGGCCACGACGTGCTGTACATCTGCGCGACGGACGAGCACGGCACCCCCGCCGAGCTGGCGGCCAAGGAGCGCGGCATCCCGGTCGCCGAGTTCTGCGCGCAGGCGCACGACGCGCAGAAGGCGGTCTACGACGGGTTCGGCCTCGCGTTCGACCACTTCGGCCGCAGCTCATCGGAGCAGAACGCGGAGATCACCCAGCACTTCGCCCGCAAGCTGAACGAGAACGGGTTCATCGAAGAACGCGAGATCCGCCAGGTCTACAGCCCGGCGGACGGCCGCTTCCTCCCGGACCGCTACGTCGAGGGCACGTGCCCGCACTGCGGCTACGACAAGGCCCGCGGTGACCAGTGCGAGAACTGCACGCGCGTGCTCGACCCCACCGACCTCATCGAGCCGCGCTCCGCGATCTCCGGCTCCACGGAGCTGGAGGTCCGCGAGACCAAGCACCTCTTCCTGCTCCAGTCGAAGCTCCAGGTCGAGGTCGAGGCGTGGATCGACGAGGTCGCGGGCGAGTGGCCGCAGCTCGCCTCCTCCATCGCCCGCAAGTGGCTGACCGAGGGGCTCAACGACCGCTCGATCACCCGCGACCTGGACTGGGGCGTCCCCGTCCCGGCGGACACGTGGCCGGAGCTGGCGGCCGACGGCAAGGTCTTCTACGTATGGTTCGACGCCCCGATCGAGTACATCGGCGCGACGAAGGAGTGGGCGGACCAGGCTCCCGACGGTGAGACGCGCGACTGGAAGTCGTGGTGGTACGAGCCCGCCGGCGCCTCCGACGTCCGGTACACGGAGTTCATGGCGAAGGACAACGTCCCGTTCCACAGCGTCATGTTCCCGGCCACGGAGATGGGCATCCGTGAGCCGTGGAAGAAGGTCGACTACCTGAAGGCCTTCAACTGGCTGACGTACTACGGCGGCAAGTTCTCCACGTCGCAGAAGCGCGGCGTCTTCACCGACCAGGCCCTGGAGATCCTCCCGGCCGACTACTGGCGCTACTTCCTCATCGCGAACGCGCCCGAGTCGGACGACTCCTCGTTCACCTGGGAGCACTTCACGGCGACGGTGAACAAGGACCTGGCCGACACCCTCGGCAACTTCGTCAACCGCGTGCTGTCCTTCTCCCGCAAGCGCTTCGGCGACGACGTCCCCGCGGGCGGCGAGCCGGGCGAGGCGGAGGCCAGGCTCGGCCAGGAGATCTCCACCCTCCTCGCCGAGTACGAGACCCAGATGGAGGCCCTCCAGTTCCGCAAGGCCGCGGCGGCGCTGCGCGCCCTGTGGTCGGCGGGCAACTCCTACCTGGAGGAGAAGGCGCCCTGGCTGGAGATCAAGACCGACAAGGATGCGGCGGCGCTGACCCTCCGTACGGCGATGAACCTCATCCGCCTCTACGCGGTGGTCTCCGAGCCCTTCATCCCGGCGTCGGCCGCCGCCATGCGCGCCGCGTTCGACCTCCCCGGCGACGACGCCGACTGGGTCACCGCCGAGGAGGCCACGGCGCTGACCACGGTCCCGGCCGGCACCCCGTTCACCGTCCCCCCGGTCCTCTTCGCCAAGATCACCGACGAGGACCTGGCCTCCCACAAGGAGCGCTTCGGCGGCGAACCGGCCGCGTGAACGGCTTCGGGATCACGCGTCCCGCCGCCGCAGCGCCACCCACCCGATGACCAGCGCCCCGCCCGCGTAGGCGGCGAGGACGGCGATGCCCGTCCAGGGGGCGAGCGGAGCCGTACCGGTTCCGTTCGTCGTCTGGACGGCGAGGCCCGCCGTCATCGGGGAGTACTTCTGGACCCGGTGCAGCACGTGCTCCGGCATCTGGATGATCAGCGTGGCGAGGTAGGGCCCGTACAGCAGCGCCATCACCGCCCCGACGGCCGCCGCCGCGTGCCGCACCACCAGCGCCGCCCCCACCGCGAGCAGCGCGACCAGCAGCAGGTAGACGACCGTGCCGAGCGCCGCCCGCCACAACGTGGGGGAGGACAGCGGGAGTTGGGGGAAGCCAGATCGTCCCGACAGGACCGTGCGGCCCGCCGCCAGGGAGCCGAGGGCGGCAGGGAGCGCGGCGGCCAGGACCGCCGCCACCGTCACCGCCGCCTTCGCCAGGAACACCGTGGTGCGCCGCGGGTTCGCCGCGAGGGTCGTGCGGATCATGCGCGGGTACTCGCAGGAGACCACGGCGATCGCGACGAGCGCGGCCGCCGTCTGCGCCAGGTAGACCCCGGACAGGGACAGCGCGGTCGGCGCGAGGACGCCCGACTGGCCCTTCCCCGCGCTCGCCGCGATCAGCGCGGTGAAGGCGACCATCGCCCCGGTCAGGGACACCACCGTCCACAACTGCCCTGGAACGGTGCGGAGTTTGGTCCACTCCCCGCGCACCGCACGCCCCGCTCCGACGGCCGTCATACGTCCCGCCCGGTCAGCCGCCACCGCGCCGCCCCCAGCACCACGGCCACGTACAGGCAGAGCACCCCGAAGCCCACCCACGGTGTGACGACGGTGTCGAGGAGCCGGCGGGTCTGCTGGACCGCGAGGCCCGCCGTGGGCGTGGCCCGGCCGACGAAGTCGCTGAACCCGATGGACGTGGACTGCGCGACGATCGGCAGCACCACGAACGTGACGATCATCAGGACCACGGCAGGCACGGCCCGCCGCAGCAGCGCCCCGACCCCCAGGCTCAGCACGGCGGCCAGTGCGAGGAACGCCGCGCTGCCGACGATCGCCCGGATCGTGGCCGGGTCGGTGAGGGAGAGATCCGGGAAGAGCGGCGGGGCGAAGCCGTTGTCGCGCAGGGCGGGGCGGGCGACGAGGAACTCCGCCACGCTCGCGACCAGGCCCACAACGAACACCGTCGCGCCGAGGACGAGCGCCTTCGCGGCGAGCACCCGGCCGCGCCGCGGACTCGCGGTGAACGTGGTGCGCAGGGTCCCGGTCTTGTACTCGGACGTGATGAACAGGACGCCGAGCGCGATCACCGCGATCGTCGCGATCTGGATGCCGTCGTCGAGGGCCATCTTGACCACGTCGGGCTGTCCGCCGAGCTGTCCGACGCCGCCCATGCCGAGTCCGCCCAGGTCACCGCTGCCGGTGACGGTGAAGGTGCCGTCGTGTGCGCGGAACGGCTTCGGGTCGGCGACGGGGTCGGCCATCTCCCCCTCCTTCACGGTCTGCGCGATGTCCGCCTGCCGCCAGCCGCCGGTACCGGTCGGTGCGGGGAAGGCGACGTGATCGAAGACGGCCCTGCCGAGGGTGGCCTCGGGGTGCATGCGCAGCTCGCCGGGGCCGGTGCGCTCCTCCTTGCCGTCCATGGGCGACGTGACGAAGAGGCCCGCCTCGGCCGTCCGGGGCAGCCCGGCGACAGTGAGCGTGCCGACCTTGTGCCAGGCCCGGCCGTCGGCGGACTCGTAGCCGGTGACCTTGTCCCCGGCCCGTACGAGCCGCAGCCAACGCGGGGCGTCCGCGCCGCCGGAGCCGGTCAGTTCGTGCTTCCCGTCGGTCATCATCCGCACGCCGTGCTCCGGCGTCACCATCAGGGCGGCGTACGAGGATCCGCTCGCGGTGCCGTCCTTCAGGAGCAGTCCCGCCTTCGCCCAGCCGGCACTGTTCTCCTGCGCGGCGACGCGCACCGTGAAGGTGCCGTCGCCCGCGGCCGTGCGGTGCACGAAGGACAAGGAGTCGTACTGCTTCGGGCCGCCGTAGCCGAACTGGCTGCCGCTCGCCGACGCGACGGTCAGCAGCAGGCTGAGGGCGAGCATCGCGATCAGCGCGAGGGGGGTGCTGCGGACGCTGCGCAGCTTGGTCCACTCGGCGCGCACGGCACGCACCATCGGCGACTTCACGACGCCTCCTGTGTAGTGAACTCCGTTGCCGTGCCGGTGAGTTCCATGTACGCCTCCTCCAACGTGGCGCGGTGCCGGGACAGTTCGGAGAACGCGATGTTGTGCGCGCCGAGCCGGGCGACGACCTCCTCGGCGGCCAGACCGGTGACGGTGAGCGAGTCGGGCCCGGTCACCGCGACGGTGGCGTCGCCGCCCGCGAGGACCGCCAGGGCCTCGGCGCGCCGCCCGGTCCGCAGGGCGACACGTTCGCCGGACGCCTCGTCGAGCAGCGCGTCGACGTCGGTGTCGGCGAGCAGCCGCCCCCTGCCGATCACGATGACGTGGTCCGCGGTGTCCTGCAGCTCGCTCATCAGGTGCGAGGAGACGAGGACCGTACGCCCTTCCGCTGCAAGGGACTTGAGGAAGCGCCTGATCCACTGGATGCCCTCGGGGTCGAGCCCGTTGACCGGCTCGTCGAGGATCAGCACGGGGGGATCACCGAGCAGCGCGGCCGCGATGCCGAGCCGCTGGCGCATCCCGAGGGAGAAGCCGCCCGCGCGTTTCTTCGCGGCGGAGGCGAGGCCGACCTGGTCGAGGACGAGGTCGACGCGGCGGCTCGGCAGCCCGTTGTAGTGAGCGAGCCACAGCAGATGGTCGCGGGCCCGGCGGCCCGGGTGCAGCGCCTCGCAGTCGAGCAGGGCGCCGACGGTGGACAGCGGGTCGGCGAGCCGCGTGTAGTCCTGCCCGCCGATGAGCGCGGTCCCACTGTCGGGCCGGTCGAGCCCGAGCATCATCCGCAGCGTCGTCGACTTCCCGGCACCGTTGGGCCCGACGAACCCGGTCACCCGCCCTGCCTCGACGGTGAAACCGAGCCCGTCCACGGCCGTGGTGGCCCCGTACCGCTTGCACAGCCCGCGAACCTCGATCGTCATATCGGTCATGCCAGTTGACGTTAGGGACCGGGCGGCGCAACGGCGTCCCGCCCGGCGGTGGTCTCCCGAGGGGCCCGCTCCCCCCGCAGGGGGACGCCCACCGCGCCCCGGCCCGCCGATAATGACCGGCATGACGGGGACCTGGACCACGGCACGGGCCTGGGCCCAGCGCGCGGCGGGCGCACGTGACCTGCCGCTGCTCGCGGCCGTGGTCCTGGCCGTGTCGGCCCTCGCCGAGGTCACCGGGCGGGGCCACGACCCGGAGCCCGAACTGCCCGGCCTGCTCGCCCTGGCGCTGGGCGCGACCGTCCCCCTCGCCTTCGTCCGGCCCCAGCTCCTGCTCACCGCCACGGCGCTCACCGCGGCCACGCTGCTCGCCCCTCTCACGTACGGGCAGACGCTGTACGCGGGCCTCCCGGCGCTCGCCGCCGCCCTGTACCTGGTGGGGCGGCGCGGTTCTGGCCGCACCGCCGTCCTGTTCGCCGTGCCCTTCACCGCGTACGCGCTCACGGACGACAGCGGCCCCTACGGCGTCGTCCTGCTCGCGGGCGCGGCGGCGGCGCTCACCGCGGGCGGTGCCCGGCGTTCGAAGGCCGAGGCGGCCCGCCGTTCCGCCGCCGACTGGGCGTACGCGGACACGGCCCTCGCCCATGCGGCGCTCGGCGAACGGGCCCGGATCGCAAGGGAGTTGCACGACATCGTGGCACACCACATCTCGACGATCTCGGTGCAGGCGGAGACGGCCAGATACACCACTCCCGGCCTGCCGCCGGAGGGCGCCGAGCGGCTCCTGGCGATCGGCGACACGGCCCGCCTCGCCCTCACCGAGATGCGCCGGCTGCTCGGCGTCCTGCGCGAGGACGCCCCCGCCGAACCCGCCGCGGCCGCGCCCCGCTCGCCGCAGCCGGGCCTCGACCAGCTCGTCACCCTCGTCGACGAGGCCCGCGCGGCGACCGGCACCGCCGTCCGCCTCATCGTCCGCGGCCGGGTGACCGCCCTCGACCCCGGCCTGGAACTCACGGCGTACCGCATCGTCCAGGAAGCCCTGACCAATGCCCGCCGGCACGCGCCCGGAGTCGCCGTGGACGTGGAACTGCACTACAGGGAGGACCAGTTGGCGATACGCGTACGGGACTGCGGCCCTGGCACGGGCCCCGGCGAGCCGGGCCACGGGCTGCTCGGCATGCGCGAACGCACCGCGATGGCGGGCGGCACCCTGCACGCGGGACCCGCCCCGGCCGGCGGCTTCCTCGTGGAGGCGTCCCTGCCGGTGGGGGGCCCGGCCCGGTGAGCGCCATCCGCATCGTCGTCGCCGACGACCAGGACGTCGTCCGGGCGGGCTTCGGCGCGCTCCTCGACAGCCAGGGCGACTTCACCGTGGTCGGCAGCGCGCCCGGCGGCGCCGACGCCGTCCGTGTCTGCCGCGAGACCCGCCCCGACCTCGCCCTGATGGACGTCCGCATGCCCGGCATGGACGGCATCGAGGCGACCCGCCGCATCACCCGCGACCTGCCCGCGACCCGCGTCGTGATGCTGACGACCTTCGACCTCGACGAGTACGTGTACGACGCGCTCGCCGCCGGCGCCAGCGGCTTCCTGCTCAAGGACATGCAGGCCGAGCGGCTCTTCGAGGCGGTGCGCGTGGTGGCCGCGGGCGAGGCGCTGCTCGCACCGACGGTCACCCGGCGGCTGATCGCCGAGTTCGCCCGCCTTCGCCCCCGGGCGTCGCCCCAACAGGCCCTCGCCATCGACGCGTTGACCCCGCGCGAGCGCGAGGTGCTGCGGCTGATCGCGGAGGGCCTGTCCAATCAGGAGATCTCGGCCCGCCTCGTCGTCGGCGGCGAGACCGTGAAGACCCACGTCAGCCGGATCCTCGCCAAGCTGGGCGTCCGCGACCGGGCGCAGGCGGTGGTGGCGGCGTACGAGTCGGGGCTCGTGGTGCCGCGCTCGGGCTGAGCCCCTGATCACCCCGTGAACGGGTGAGGGCCCGGGGTCGGTGACCCCGGGCCCTCAACTCAAGCGTGCGTCGGTTACTTCTTCTCGACCGGCTTGCGCAGCTGGATGTTGAGTTCGCGCAGGCGCGACTCGTCCAGCTCGGAGGGCGCGCCCATCATCAGGTCCTGCGCGTTGCCGTTCAGCGGGAACGAGATGGTCTCCCGGATGTTCGGCTCGTCGGCGAGGAGCATGACGATGCGGTCGACGCCCGGGGCGATCCCGCCGTGCGGCGGGGCGCCGAAGCGGAACGCGCGGAGCATGCCCGCGAACTCGGCCTCGACGGTCTCCGCGTCGTAGCCGGCGATCTCGAAGGCCTTGATCATGATGTCGGGCTCGTGGTTCCGGATCGCGCCGGAGGACAGCTCCGTGCCGTTGCAGACGATGTCGTACTGCCAGGCCAGGATGGACAGCGGGTCCTTCTCCTCCAGGTCCTGCATGCCGCCCTGGGGCATGGAGAACGGGTTGTGGGAGAAGTCGATCTTCCCGGTCTCCTCGTCCTTCTCGTACATCGGGAAGTCGACGATCCAGCAGAACCGGAAGACGCCCTCCTCGAAGTGGCCCGCGCGCTTGGCGGCCTCGACGCGGACCGCGCCCATGATCTTCGAAACCTCGTCGTACTCGCCCGCACCGAAGAACACGGCGTGGCCGGCCTTGAGGCCGAGGCGCTCGGTGAGGACCTTGACGTTCTCCTCGGTGAGGAACTTGGCGATCGGGCCCGCGAACGCGCCGTCCTCGCCGACGCGGATCCAGGCCAGGCCCTTCGCGCCCTGCTCGACCGCGTAGTCACCGAGGCCGTCGAAGAACTTGCGGGACTGCGATGCGGTGTCCGGGACGGGCAGCGCGCGCACGTGCTTGCCGGCGAAGGCCTTGAACTCCGAGCCGTCGAACACGTCGGTGATGTCGACGAGTTCGAGCTTGGCGCGCAGGTCCGGCTTGTCGTTGCCGTACTTCAGCATCGACTCGCGGAACGGGATGCGCGGGAACGGGGAGGTGACCTCGCGGCCGCCGCCGAACTCCGTGAAGATCTCCGTCATGAGCTTCTCGATCGGGCGGAAGACGTCTTCCTGCTCGACGAAGCTCATCTCGATGTCGAGCTGGTAGAACTCGCCCGGCGAGCGGTCCGCGCGCGCGTCCTCGTCGCGGAAGCAGGGCGCGATCTGGAAGTAGCGGTCGAAGCCCGAGATCATCAGCAGCTGCTTGAACTGCTGCGGGGCCTGCGGCAGCGCGTAGAACTTGCCGGGGTTCAGGCGGGACGGGACGACGAAGTCGCGGGCGCCCTCGGGAGACGTCGCGGCGAGGATCGGCGTCGCCATCTCGTTGAAGCCGAGGTTGACCATCTTCGAGCGGATCGAGGCGATGACCTCGCTGCGCAGCATGATGTTGCGGTGCATGCGCTCGCGGCGCAGGTCCAGGAAGCGGTACTCCAGGCGGCGCTCCTCGCCCACGCCGTCGTCCTGGTTGATCTGGAACGGCAACTGCTGCGCCGCGCCGAGCACCTCGACCGCGGAGGCCTCGATCTCGACCTCGCCGGTGGGCAGCTCCGGGTTCACGTTGTCGGCGCCGCGGGAGACGACCTTGCCGTCGATGCGGACGACGGTCTCCTTGGTGAGCTTGTCGAGAACCTCGGCAGCTTCCGTACCCGGGCGGGCGACGAGCTGCGTGATGCCGTAGTGGTCGCGCAGATCGATGAAGAGGATGCCGCCCAGGTCTCGGCGATTGTGCAGCCAGCCGCTCAGCCGGACGTCGGACCCGACGTCAGAGGAGCGGAGCTCGCCGCAGGTGTGGGACCTGTACCGATGCATCGTCGTTCATCCAGCCTTTGCGCTTGGGTTTCCCCGGGAGACAACCGGGATCCCCCCAAGCGTACCGGCAGATCTTTTCAGCCCCGCCGGCGATTGAGGCGCTGTGCATTTCAAGCCCCTGCGGCGCTTGAGCAGCGGGGTCCGGGGCGGAGCCCCGTGACGTCGGCCCGGCTCCCGGAGCCACTCCCACCCCCGTCGGCAGCCTCTGGTGGCCGGGAGCGATCAACTCTTCCTAGAGTGGGGCAATGCGCACTGGTGAGCCCCTCCCGCCCGTGGGAGACGTCCTCGCCGCTCTCGCGACCGGCCTGTGGCGATGGGACAACCGGGCGGGGCTCGTCACCTTCGACGCCGAGGCCGCCCGGCTGCTCGGCCTGCCCCCCGCCCCCGACGGCGGACAGGTCACCTTGACGGAGTCGGCCGTCCGCTCCCGTTTCCACCCGGTCGACTGGAACGAGATCGACGGGATCGTGCAGCTCGCCGTCGCCGAGGGCACCCTCGCCGAGGCCCGGCTGCGCATCATGGACGGCCAGGGCCATGTGCTGCGCACCGTACGCAGCCGCTCCAGGCCGATCGTGCACGGTGACTCCGCGGACTTCACAGGCTCGTACGAGCTGATCGGCACGCTCCAGGAGGTCACGGAGCCGGGGCCGGAGGCCGCTTCCCGCACCCCGGTGACCGGCGACTGGCGGCGCTCGCGCGAGGCCTTCCTGCTGGACGCGGGGCGCGCGCTCGCGGAGGCCGGTTCCACGGAAGAGGTGCTGCGGGTCGCCGCCGGGCTCTCGATGCCGGGGTTCTCGCCGGACGGCCTCGCCGTGTTCGGCGTCGCGGGCGACCGGCTCAACGTCATCGGGCACCACGGCCAGGCGGACGGCGAGGAGGACCCCTTCACCGATATGGACCTGGCGACGGACTACCCGGCCGCCGAGGTCGTCCGTACCGGCCGCGCGGTCTATCTGTCCTCGCCGGAGGCGTACCGCGGCCGCTACCCGGCGGCCTGGCCGCTGGCCGCCCGCTTCGAGCGCAAGTCGTGGGCGTTCCTGCCGCTGATCGTCGCGGGCCGCACCATCGGGGCGTGGATGGCGGGGTTCATGTACCCGGTGTCGTTCACGCCCGACGAGCGCTCGGTCCTCACCACGGTCGCGCGGATGCTGGCGCAGGCCCTGTCCAGGGCCGGGGTCGCCGAGTCGGAGCGCGAGCTCACCGACGGCCTGCAGAAGACGATGCTGCCCTCGCTCGGCCCGGAGATCCCCGGCATGAGCATCGCCGCCCGCTACGTGCCGACCGGCGGCGGACTCCAGGTCGGCGGCGACTGGTACGACATGATCCCGCTGCCCGGCGGTGGCATAGCCCTGGTCATCGGCGACGTACAGGGCCATGACGTGCGCGCGGCGGGCCTGATGGGCCAGCTCCGCGTCGCCCTGCGCGCGTACGCCTCCGAGGGGCACGGGCCCGATGCCGTGCTCTCCCGCGCCTCCCGCTTCCTGCACGGCATCGGCGACACCGACGAACCGGGCGCGGACCCGCGCTTCGCGACCTGTCTGTACGTGCAGGCCGACCCGGCCACCGGCATCCTCGAGATCGCCCGCGCCGGGCACCCGGACCCTGCGATCCGGATGACCGACGGCACGGTCCTCGTCCGCCCCACGGCCGGTGGCCTGCCGCTCGGGATCGACCCGGACGCGGACTATCCGACGACCCGGCTCGTCCTCGAGGCCGGGGAGACGCTCCTCCTCTGCACGGACGGCCTGATCGAGACGGGCGGGCACGACCTGGACACCGGCTGGTCGCGGATCCGCGCGGCCCTGGAGTCCGGCCCCGACGACCGTCTGGAGGAGCTGGCCGACACCCTGGTGCGGGCGGTGCACGGCCCGTCCTCGCACCACACCACGGGGCCGCTCGCGGACCGCCGTGAGGACGACATCGCGCTGTTGCTGCTGCGCCGCACCACCCAGTCGGCCGTCGGCACCGTGGCCCGGCGCACGGCGATGACCATCGCGCAGGCCGAGCCCGAGCGGATCGCGGCCGCCCGCCAGCAACTGCGGGAGCTGCTGCACGACTGGGCCGACACGGACCAGATGGACTCGGCGGTGCTGCTCGTCTCCGAGATGGTCACCAACGTCCTGGTGCACACCGACGGTGACGCACTCCTGGTCGCCGAGATGACCCGGCACGGCGTCGAACCGCGCCGGCTGCGCGTGGAGGTCGCGGACGCCTCCGACGACCTGCCGCACAGGCGCCGCCCCGGTGAACTGGCCTCATCGGGGCGCGGGTTGGTGCTCATGGAGCTGCTCGCCGACCGCTGGGGCGTGGACCCGCGGGGCGAGGGCAAGAGCATCTGGTTCGAGCTCTACGAGCCTTCGGACACGGGTGGGGACGCGGCCGGCCCAGTTTCACGTGAAACCGAGTCAGAGGCTTCGTAGCGTCCGCGCAGTTCGCTGAGGATGCCGAACGCGGCGGCCGTCAGCGGCACCGCGAGCAGCATCCCGAGGATCCCGGCGACAGAGGCCCCCGCCGTGATCGCGAGCAGCACCGCCGCCGGGTGCATCTGCACCGTGCGGGACTGGATCATCGGCTGCAGTACATGCCCTTCGAGCACCTGCACCGCGAGCACCACGCCCAGCGCCCACAGGGCGATGACGAACCCCCGGTCGGCGAGCGCGACAAGGACGGCCACCGCCCCGGAGATGAAGGCGCCGAGGTACGGGATGTAGGCGCCGACGAACACCAGCGCCGCGAGGCCGACCGCGCCGGGCACCTGAAGGATGAGCAGCCCGACGCCGATGCAGGTCGCGTCGATGAGGGCGATGAGGGTGGTGCCGCGCATGAAACCGGAGATCGCGGCGAAGGCCCGGCGGGCGATGGCCTCCAGGGTCTCCCCGGCCGAGCCGGGCGCGGCCTGCCGCAGCGCTTCCCGGAAGCGCGGGACGTCACGCAGGAAGAAGAAGCAGAGCAGCAGCGCGAGCACCGCCATGGCGCCGACCTCCGCGGCCGCGCTGAGCCCGCTGATCACGCCGGACGCGGCGTTGCTGCCGTACTTCTTGATCAGGTCCTGGGCGCTGTCGGCGAGGTGGTCTAGGTCGAGCGCGCCGGTGCCGAACCGGTCGGAGAGGTCCTGCGCGGCCTGCTTGAGCGAGGTCACGATCTGGTCGCCGGTGTCGATGAGGGCCGCGACCACGATGTATCCGGCGCCGCCCACGACCACCAGGATCAGCGCGCAGGTGAGCCCGGAGGCGAGGGAGCGCTGCACCTTGGCGCGGCGCAGGGCGAGGTAGACGGGCCGCAGCAGCGCGGTGCCGAGCAGGGCGAGCAGCACCGGCACGACGGCCGTCCTGAGCTGGACGCACAGCACGATCCCGAGCCAGCCGACCCCGGCGGCGAGCAGGACGACGGCGCACCAGGCGGCGAGGCGGCGGGCGGGTTCGGGGAGGAGTGGCTTACCGGTCTGCACCCCGCCAGTTGATCATGCACGCGAACGCCCCGCCTTCCCGGCCGGTCTGGCCGGGTGACGGGGCGTCACGGCTGCTTGCGCATCACGTGTGCGGCAGGCGCTCCTTACTGGGGATGACGCCCAGGCGCCCGGCCTGGAAGTCGTCGAAGGCCTGCTGCAGTTCGGCCTTGTTGTTCATCACGAACGGGCCGTAGTGCGCCATGGGCTCACGGATCGGCTGCCCGCCCAGGATGACCACTTCGAGGTCGGGGGTGTTCGCGTCCTGCGACTCGTCGGCGCGCACGGTCAGGGACGAGCCCGCGCCGAACACGGCGGTCTGTCCCGTGTGCACGGGACGCCGGTCGGGGCCGACGGTGCCCTTGCCCGCGAGTACGTACACGAGCCCGTTGTAGTCCTCACGCCAGGGCAGCGTCGCCTCGGCGCCCGGGCGGACGGTGGCGTGCACCATCGTGATCGGGGTGTGCGTGATGCCGGGGCCGTCGTTGCCGTCCAGTTCACCGGCGATGACGCGGAGCAGCGCGCCGCCGTCGTCGGTGGTGAGCAGCTTGACCTGGCCGCCGCGGATGTCCTGGTAGCGGGGGCTCTTCATCTTGTCCTTGGCAGGCAGGTTGACCCACAGCTGGAGGCCGTGGAACAGACCGCCGCTCATGACGAGCGACTCCGGCGGCGTCTCGATGTGCAGCAGACCCGAGCCGGCCGTCATCCACTGGGTGTCGCCGTTGGTGATGGTGCCGCCACCGCCGTGCGAGTCCTGGTGGATGAAGGTGCCGTCGATGATGTACGTGACGGTCTCGAAGCCGCGGTGCGGGTGCCAGGGCGTGCCCTTGGGCTCCCCGGCCTCGTACTCCACCTCACCCATCTGGTCCATCATGATGAACGGGTCGAGGTGCTTGTAGTTGATCCCGGCGAACGCGCGGCGCACCGGGAATCCCTCCCCTTCGAAGCCGCTGGGCGCGGTCGTCACAGCGAGCACGGGGCGCGCCACGGCGTCCACCGGCGCGGCCACACGGGGCAGGGTCAGCGGGTTCTCGACGGTCACAGCGGGCATGGCGGCCTCCTCGGGGTGTGCGTCCAATTTAGTTGAACGATGAACATCCAGCAAGTCGCACCGTATTCCCGACCGCAGCGGGGCCGGGTACGGACACACAAAAGACCCGGACGCCGTGGGGCATCCGGGCCTGTACGGAACAAGGGGGGGCGAGCGGTTAGCCGTACATGCGGCGCATCGCGAAGCCGACCATCTCCTCGACCGCCTTCGCGTCGAAGACCATCCGGTGCTCGCCCTCCATGTCGAGGACGAAGCCGTACCCGGTGGGCAGCAGGTCGATCACCTCGGCGCCGGTGATGACGAAGTACTTGGACTCCTTGCCCGCGTACCTGCGCAGCTCCTTGAGCGTGCTGAACATCGGGATCACCGGCTGCTGCGTGTTGTGCAGCGCGAGGAAGCCCGGGTTGTCACCGCGCGGGCAGTAGACCTTCGACGAGGCGAAGATCTGCTGGAAGTCCTCGGCGGACATCGAGCCCGTGGTGAACGCGCGGACCGCGTCCGTGAGCGAGGGCGGCGACGGCTCCGGGTACAGCGGCGGAGCCTGCTGCCCGTACCCGCCCTGCGGCGGCGCGTACTGCTGCTGCCCGGCGCCCGGGCTCTGGTCGTAGCCGTACATGGAGGCAAGACTACCGACGCCCGAGGGGGCGGCGGGACGAGAGCGCCAGAGCGCCTAGTTCGTCACAGATGGACCACTGGGGGTTGATTCTTATTACCCGCGGGTAGCATTGTGTTGGTTACTAGTTGGTATGCGTACGAGGACGGTCCGGGCCAACCCGGGACGACCCGCCTCCCCGATCTTTTACGGAGCCGTCGCCATGGGGCATTACAAGTCGAATCTCCGCGACATCGAGTTCAACCTCTTCGAGGTACTCGATCGCGACAAGCTGTACGGCACCGGACCGTTCGCGGAGATGGACGTCGACACCGCCAAGAGCATCCTCGAAGAGGTCACCCGCCTCTCCGAGAACGACCTTGCGGAGTCCTTCGCGGACGCCGACCGGAACCCGCCGGTCTTCGACCCGGAGACCAACACGGCGCCGGTCCCGGCCTCCTTCAAGAAGTCCTACAAGGCGTTCATGGACGCCGAGTACTGGCGTCTCGGCCTGCCCGAGGAGATCGGCGGCACCACCGCCCCCCGCTCGCTCATCTGGGCCCACGCGGAGCTGATCCTGGGCGCCAACCCGGCGGTCTGGATGTACTCCTCCGGTCCCGCGTTCGCCGGCATCCTCTTCGAGGAGGGCAACGAGCAGCAGAAGAAGGCCGCCGAGATCGCCGTCGACAAGCAGTGGGGCTCGACGATGGTGCTGACCGAGCCGGACGCCGGTTCGGACGTCGGCGCCGGCCGCACCAAGGCCGTCGAGCAGGCGGACGGCTCCTGGCACATCGAGGGCGTGAAGCGGTTCATCACGTCCGGTGAGCACGACATGTCGGAGAACATCCTCCACTACGTCCTCGCCCGCCCCGAGGGCCACGGCCCCGGCACCAAGGGCCTCTCCCTCTTCCTCGTCCCGAAGTTCGAGTTCGACTGGGAGACCGGCGAGCTGGGCGAGCGCAACGGCGTCTACGCCACGAACGTCGAGCACAAGATGGGCCTCAAGGCCTCCAACACGTGCGAGATGACCTTCGGTGACCAGCACCCCGCCAAGGGCTGGCTGATCGGTGACAAGCACGACGGCATCCGCCAGATGTTCCGCATCATCGAGTTCGCCCGCATGATGGTCGGCACGAAGGCGATCTCCACGCTGTCGACGGGCTACCTCAACGCCCTCGAGTACGCCAAGGAGCGCGTCCAGGGCTCCGACCTGGCCCGCAGCACGGACAAGACCGCGCCGAAGGTCACCATCACGCACCACCCGGACGTGCGCCGCTCCCTGATGACGCAGAAGGCGTACGCGGAGGGCATGCGCACGCTCGTCCTCTACACGGCCTCCGTGCAGGACGCGATCCAGGTCAAGGAGGCCGCGGGCGAGGACGCCACGGCCGAGCACGCGTTCAACGACCTGCTGCTGCCGATCGTCAAGGGCTACGGCTCCGAGAAGGGCTACGAGCAGCTGGCCCAGTCGCTGCAGACCTTCGGCGGCTCCGGGTTCCTCCAGGAGTACCCGATCGAGCAGTACATCCGGGACTCGAAGATCGACACCCTCTACGAGGGCACGACCGCGATCCAGGGTCAGGACTTCTTCTTCCGGAAGATCGTCCGCAACCAGGGTGCCGCGCTGAACGCGCTCTCCGAGGAGATCAAGAAGTTCCTCGCCGTGGAGACCGGCGGCGAGGAACTGGCCGCGGCCCGCGAGACGCTCGCCAAGGCCGCCGGCGAGCTGGAGGCCATCGTCGGCCTCATGATCAACGACCTGGTCGCCACGGAGCAGGACGTGAAGTCCATCTACAAGGTGGGCCTCAACACGACCGGCCTGCTGATGGCTTCGGGCGACGTGGTCGTCGGCTACATGCTCCTCAAGGGCGCGGCCGTCGCGGCGGAGAAGCTGGCGGCGGGTGCCGCGGGCAAGGATGTGGCGTTCTACCAGGGCAAGATCGCTGCTGCGAAGTTCTTCGCGGCGAATGTCCTGCCGGGTGTCACCGGTGCGCGGAAGCTGGCGCAGACGACGAGCGAGTCGGGCGCGGACATCATGGACCTGGACGAGGCGTCCTTCTAGACCGTGTCGTGGTGAGGCCCGTCGTCCCTGTTGCGGGGCGGCGGGCCTTGCCGCATCTGCGCGTGCGGGGCGCGGCTTCGTCGACGGGCTGCGGTCCCGCTGTGGGTTTGCGCACCGCGCCCCTGAAAGGGGCGCGGGGAACTGCGCGAACCGGACCACGACGGGACCGCCGCCCGCCGGCGAACCCGCCCCCGCGAAGGACAGACGCGGATCTCAGGGGCGCGGGGAACTGCGCGAACCACAACGGGACCGCAGGCCGCCGGCGCTCACTGAAGGCAGGGCGACGGGGCGCGCCCCCCGGAGGAGCCTGGCCTACCCTTGCCGCATGCGCACCCCCTCCGCCCCCTTCGATCGTGGGCACACCGACGACCTGATGGCCTTCCTCGCGGCGAGCCCCACGCCGTACCACGCCGTGGCCAACGTGGCCGCACGCCTGGAGAAGGCGGGCTTCCAGCAGGTCGCGGAGACCGACGCCTGGGACGGGACGTCCGGAGGCCGGTTCGTCACGCGCGGCGGCGCCGTCATCGCCTGGTACGTGCCGGAGGGCGCGGCCGCCCACACGCCGTTCCGGATCGTCGGCGCACACACCGACTCCCCGAACCTGCGCGTGAAGCCGCAGCCCGACCTGGCGAGCAACGGCTGGCGGCAGGTCGCCGTGGAGATCTACGGCGGTCCGCTGCTCAACTCCTGGCTCGACCGCGACCTGGGCCTCGCGGGCCGCGTCTCGCTGCGCGACGGCACCGAGCGCCTGGTGAACGTCGACCGGGCCCTGCTGCGCGTCCCGCAGCTCGCCATCCACCTGGACCGATCGGTCACGTCGGACGGCCTGAAGCTGGACAAGCAGCGCCACATGCAGCCCATCTGGGGCCTGAGCGGCGACGTTCACGAGGGCGACCTGATGGCGTTCCTTGAGGACGAGAACGGGCTCGAGCGCGGCGCCATCACCGGCTGGGACCTCATGACGTACGCCATCGAGGCGCCCTCCTACCTGGGCCGCGACAAGGAACTGGTCGCCGGTCCCCGGATGGACAACCTGCTGTCCGTGCACGCCTGCACGGCCGCGCTCGCCGAGGCCGCCAAGCAGGAGGACCTCGCGTACATCCCCGTGCTCGCCGCGTTCGACCACGAGGAGAACGGTTCGCAGTCCGACACCGGGGCCGACGGCCCGCTGCTCGGGAACGTCCTGGAGCGTTCGGTGTTCGCGCGCGGAGGCAGCTACGAGGACCGGGCGCGTGCCTTCGCGGGAACGATCTGCCTCTCCTCCGACACCGGTCACGCCGTGCACCCCAACTACGGCGAGCGCCACGACCCGACGCACCACCCGCGGGCCAACGGCGGCCCGATCCTCAAGGTGAACGTCAACAACCGTTACGCGACGGACGGTTCGGGCCGGTCCGTGTTCGCGGCGGCGTGCGAACGGGCGGGCGTTCCGTTCCAGTCGTTCGTGTCGAACAACGCGATGCCCTGCGGCACGACGATCGGCCCGATCACCGCGGCCCGGCACGGCATCAAGACCGTCGACATCGGCACGGCGATCCTGTCGATGCACAGCGTCCGCGAACTGTGCGGCGCCGACGACCCGTACCTGCTGGCGAACGCGCTGACGGCGTTCCTGGAAGGCTGATCGGTTCGACCGCCAACAGCGGTGTGAGGACGAGGGGTTCGAGGGTACTCGGGCCCCTCACGCATTTCCGCACACACCGCAGGAGGCGAAGCTGATGAGCCTTGGAGGTTCCATCATCCTGGTCGCCGTCGGGGCGATCCTCGCGTTCGCGACCGACTGGCACATGCAGAGCGTCAACCTCGACCTGGTCGGCTGGATCCTCATGATCGTCGGCCTGATCGGGGTCTTCGTGTTCCGCAGCGTCGGACGGCGCAGGGGCCTGGTCCCACCGGCCGGTCGCACGACCGTCGTCGAGGACGAGCGGGACCGGCACATCTGAACCGTTGGACCGTCAGGCCGGGCCCAGACGATGCCCCGTCGTCGAGTCGACGTGGGCCGGCACCCGGTCGTGGGCGTCGCCCGTCGAGGAGGTGCCGGTCGGTTCCAGGAGGAGGATCGCGGTGCCGGGCGCCGCGCTGGGCTTGTGCCAGGTGCCGCGGGGAACGGTGAGGACGGAGCCGCGGGGGAGGACCACTTCGCGTTCGCCCTGCGTCTCGCGCAGGCCGATCGTGAGTTCGCCCTCGACGACGAGGAAGAACTCGTCGGTGTCCTCGTGGACGTGCCAGACGTGCTCGCCCTCGGCCTTCGCGAGGCGGACGTCGTAGTCGTTGAGCGTCGTGACGATCCGGGGGCTCCACAGGTCGTCGAAGGTGGTCAGGGCCTGGGTGAGGGACACCGGTGCGAGTTCCATGCCGTTCATCCTGGGGCCGCCGCCGCGCTCGTACAAGTGCTAGAAATCGCTCATGGCGCAAGGATCCTCGCACCTCGTTCAGCACGTCGTCGTCCTCGTCGACGAGGGCATCAACCGTTCGAAGTCGGCGTCGCCACCGAGGTGTTCGGGCTGCCACGGCCCGAACTCGGCGACCGGGCCCCGCTGTACACGCTGACGCTGTGCGCCCCCGGGCCCGGCATCCGGATGAACCACGGGTTCTTCACGATGGCGGGGGCGGCGGGCCTGGAGGCGGTCGACTCCGCCGACACCCTGATCGTGCCGGGCCGCCCCGACAACGTCGTGCCGCGCACCGAGGCCGTCCTTGAGGCCGTCCGGCGGGCCCATGCGCGCGGGGCGCGGATCGTCAGTTTCTGTACGGGGACGTTCGCGCTCGCCGAGGCGGGGCTGCTCGACGGGCGGCGGGCCACGACGCACTGGAAGTGGGCCGGGAAGTTCCGGGAGCTGCATCCGAAGGTGCTGCTCGAACCGGATGTGCTGTTCGTCGACGAGGGCGATGTACTGACCGCGGCGGGGAGTGCGGCCGCGCTCGACCTGGGCCTGCATCTCGTGCGGCTCGACCACGGTGCCGAGGTCGCCGCCTCCGTGTCCCGGCGGCTCGTCTTCGCCGCCCACCGGGACATGGGGTCTCCCCTGCTCGAACGAAGTTGAGAGCTTGGGGAAGGGCAGCGGCGTTCATCGAGCGGCCGGCGCCCGAGGTGCCGGACGCCTCGCTCGCGCCGGTGCTCGCCTGGGCCCGGGAGCGGCTCGACGAACCGCTCACCGTCCTCGCCCTGGCCGCCCGCGCCGCCGTCAGCCCGGCCACCCTGCACCGCCGCTTCCGCGCCGAGCTTGGCACGACGCCGCTGGCCTGGCTGCTCGGTGAGCGTGTGGCTCTCGCCTGCCGGATCATCGAGCGCGGCGAGGACCGGATCGACGTCGTCGCGGCGAGGAGCCGGCTCGGCAGCGCCGCCAATCTGCCGACGCACCTGAAGCGGGCGACGGGTCTGAGCCTGTCGGCGTACCGGAAGAGGTTAGGTCCAGTGGGCCACCGAGCAGGTCGAGACCGTACGGGAACGGGTTCCCTCCGTCACCCGCACGGTGCGTACGCGGGACCCCTCGGCGCAGACCCTTGACGTGCTGAAGGGTGGCGACGCCGACGGCCGTGGCAGCGGCCGTGGCGAGCACGAGGACACTTATGGCGGCAGGCATGG